>JAUWDQ010000136.1 GCA_030608745.1 Pseudomonadota bacterium
GGTTTCATCTCCTCCGGGAGGAATGCGGTAATGTCCTGGTCCCGAAACACAATTTGCCCTTCATCGGCCTCGATCAGCCTCAGTATCAGCTGCCCAACCGTCGTTTTCCCACAGCCGCTCTCGCCCACAAGTCCCAGGGTCTTTCCCTGCCCGATTTCCAGGTCCACCCCATCCACGGCCTTGATCCAACCGATGACCTTCTGGAGAAACCCCCTCCGCACGGGGAAATATTTCTTCAAACCCTTCACCGAAAGCACGGTGTGATTGGTCCCTTGATCTACCATCGCTTTGCTCTTATCTACAATCTTGCCTTGATCTGTCAACTTCCTTTCCTCTGTCTATAGGTAACCGGACACCGCGCAAAATGGTGATCTTCAAAATCACACATCTCAGGAAACTCCCTCCGACAGTTCTCCTGCACATAAGGACAACGGGGATGGAAGGGGCATCCCTGGGGTTTGTAGGCAGGGTCAGGGACGGCGCCTGGTATGGAATAAAGCGGCTGTCCTTTCCTCGCCCGACTCGGGAGGGAAGCCAGAAGTCCCATGGTGTAGGGATGGCAGGGATTGCGAAAGATCTGCTCCACATTGCCGACTTCTGCGAAGATACCGGCATACATGACATGGATCCGGTCCGCAATCTCGGCTACCACGGCCAGGTTATGGGTAATGTACAGGAGGGCCATCTGCCTCTTTTCCTTGAGTTCCCTGAAGAGGTGGAGTATTTGGTCCTGAATGGTAACATCAAGGGCCGTCGTCGGCTCATCGGCAATGACGAGGTCGGGTTTGCAAGCCAGGGACATAGCAATCATGACGCGCTGTCGCTGTCCTCCGCTGAGGTTGTGGGGATAGTCCCTCATACGCTCCTCTGGAGACGCGATCCCCACGTCGGTGAGGAGTTCGACTGTCATCCGGTGCGCCTCGGTTTTCTCCACGGTATCATGGGTGGTGATCGCCTCCTCGATCTGATCGCCGATGGTGAAGACCGGATTGAGGGAGGTCATGGGTTCCTGGAAGATCATGGAAATCTCTTTGCCCCGGATCTCTTGGAGGGCCTCTTCATCGAGATCAAGAAGGTTTTTTCCCTTGAAGAGGATCTCCCCCCCCGGGATCTCTCCGGGAGGCTGCGGAACCAGCCCGAGTATAGCGAGGGCCGAAACGGTCTTGCCACAGCCGGACTCGCCAACGAGGCAGACGGTCTCTCCCTCTCTCACATCGTAGCTCACCCCATCCACAGCTCTGGATACGGTATTATCGCTGTGGAAAAAGACCTTCAGATCATGGACCGAAAGCAATATTTCGTTTCTAAGTGCCATTGGGCTTGATTCACCGTCGTTAAATTTAGCCAGGGTTTGTATCCAGCTTGAGTTTGACTATCGCTCCCTCAATTTTGGGTTGAGCACCTCGCGCAGTCCCTCGCCAAAAAGATTAAAAGCCAACACCACAATGAGAACGGCAACGCCCGGTACAAAGGTCAGCCATGGAGCATCAAAAAGAAAATTCTTCCCGTTTGAGAGGATATTTCCCCACGTGGCGTCAGGCGGAGGAACGCCAAAGCCGAGAAAACTGAGACCCGCCTCCGTCAGAATGGCCGTGGCAATGCCGATGGTCGCCGAAACCAGAACCGGTGCCATGGCATTTGGAACCATGTGTCTGAAAATAATCCTCCAGTTGGATACCCCGAGGGCCCTGGCCGCCGTGACAAAGTCCTGCTCCCGAAGGGAGAGAAATTCTGCCCTCACGAATCGTGCCGCTCCCATCCAGCTGGTCAGTCCGATGACGATCATGATGGTGTATATGCTGGCCGGGAGCAGGGCTACCACCGTGAGAATCAGAAAGAAACTGGGAAAGCAGAGCATGATATCGATCAACCCCGTTATGAGGACATCCACCGAAAAGAGGTTGAGAAACAGCACCGAAAAACCCATGGGAATCGGCCGCTTCGCCTTTGAATTTCCCATTCGGATGAGGACGGCAGCAACCGCGGCACCGAGAAGAACCATAAGGACCCCAACTGCTGTTCCTCCCAAGAGAATCCCAATGATTCCCCCACCCAGAAGGACGGAGGCGAGAAGGGAGCCGAGATTAATCTGGCTACTACCGTAATATCCTCCGATTCCCCCGAGAAATACCCCTATGACCACAGCTATTCCAACAGCGACAAAGCCCACGGTCAAGGAGACCCATGACCCCTGAAACATCCGGGAGAAGACATCCCGTCCCAGGTCATCGGTCCCGAAGAGATAGATCCCGAGTCTCGGTACTTCCTCGGGTTTGAGGGTCTCCAGATTGGGCTTTGATAAGGGAGGGCGGAGTTTTTCCTGGAGCCGTACCAAGGCCGGGTTGAAGTAGGGATCCCTTCCGTAGGTCAGTACCCGGCCGGTCACGGCAATGATGAAAAAGGCAACAAAAATCATCAACCCGGCCATGGCCAGGCGATTTTTCCTGAAGAGGCCCCAGTTCTCTTGAAATAATGTCTTTTTTGGTGTCTCTAAGACTCCACCCTCTGGAAAGGCAGAGCCTCTTTTCTCATTTACGCCCATCATAACCGAATCCTGGGGTCGACGACCATGTAGAGGAGATCCGAGATAAACGTCCCAACCAATACGAGTATGGCGGATATGAAGTTAACCGTGAGAATCACCGGGTAGTCACGGGCCAAAATGGCCTCATAGGCCATCCGTCCCATCCCGGGCCAGGAGAAGATAGACTCGATAATGACAGACCCTCCGATGAGCCCAGGAAGGATCAGACCAAACATCGTCACAAAAGGCAGGAGCGCATTCCTGAGGGCATGCTTATAGTGAACCTTGTCGGCTGGCAGCCCCTTGGCCTTAGCCGTTCTAACATAGTCCTGGCTCTCCACCTCAAGCATCTGATTCCGCACATAGCGGGAGAGCACGGCAATGCCTCCTGCACCGAAAAGAATTGAGGGAAGCAGTAAATGCCATACCCGGTCCATCAGCCAGCTCCATCCGGTTGAAGAGATCCCGAAGGTTTCCATACCGATAACCGGCACATGGAACTGGGTTACCACGAAGATGATCAGCATATAGGCGAAGAAGAACCCGGGAATGGATATAAGGAGATAGGCGAGGAAGGTAGTGCTCCGGTCATAGAAACTCCCGCGTCGGATTGCGGCATGAATCCCTACGGGAAAGGAAAGGGTCCAGGTGATGAGCGTTCCCAGGATGAACAGGGGAAGGCTATTGAGAAACCGCTCGTAAATCTTCCCCAAGACCGGGCGATTATCCTTCCAGGAAACGCTCTTCCCACTGATGAGGTCTCGGTAGAAGTAGAAGTACTGCACATGGAGGGGTTTATCCAGGTGAAACTCCTTACGGAACCGCTCCAAAACCTCCTGGGTAAATATGGGGTTCAACGGGTCAATCTGGCTCGGCTCTCCGGGGGCCAGGTAAATAATGAGAAAGGATATCACAGAGACGAAAAACAGGGTGATAATTTTTTGAATGAGGCTTCGACCCAGAAAGGCAAGCATCCCTTACCCCTCCACCTCAAATCTGGGAACCTCGGGGAGTTTGATCCACTTATTGAAATAGAACCCGTAGTTTCCCGTCTTTGTAGGTTTAATCCGGCTGTATCGCACCGTGCCATCAGGATCGACCTCCTTGATGACGATGCGTCTGTCTAAAATGGCGGTCCATTTTCTAACGTAAAGGAAGGTGTAGGGCTGCTCCTGGGCAATGATCTCATGGAGGTTATGGCAGTATTGCACCTGCCGATCATGGTCGTATTCTTGCCGAATCTTGATGATGAGGTCGTCCGCCTCCTCATTCCGGAAGGCCACAAAATTGAGCTGATTGGGCTGGGTCTGGCTCGAGTGCCAGATCTGATAGAGATCCGGTTCGATTCCCATGGACCAACCGAGGATCAGGGCATCAAAATCGAGTTTATTCACTCGCTCCTGGATAAAGACCGCCCATTCCAGAACGGAGGTCCGCACGTCGATACCGATTTTCCGCCAGGAATCCTGGGCTATGGAAAGGATCGCCTTCCGAAGGTTGTTACCCTGATTGGTGATGAGGGTGAATTGGAGGCGTTTTCCGTCTTTCTCAAGCCACCCTTCGGGCCCCTTTTCCCATCCCGTCTCGGCCAGGAGCTTGAGGGCCCCCTCAGGATCATATGGAAGCGGCTCAATGGCGTGATTGTAGAAGTCAGTCTGTTTGACAAAAGGCCCGGTGATGCTTTCCCCTTGCTCGTAAAGCACATACTTAATAATCTTGTCCACATCGATGGCCATGCCCAGGGCTTGCCTGACCCGACGATCCTTAAAGGGTTCTCTTCGCATGTTATAGCCGATATACGTGTAGCCAAAGGAGAGGCCGGAGAAGCTCTGGTAGGTTGGATCATTCTTCAGGCGCTCCACCTGATGGGGTTCGACCCCGTATTGATCAACTGTCCCAGCGTAGAATTCCATTTCCTGTGTGAGGAGGTCCGGCACGATCCGTAATGTGTACCCTTTGTAGTTGGGAGGTCCCTCCCAGTAATCGTCAAACCGCTTGAGCACGATGTACTGATCGGTCTTCCACTCACGGAAACGAAAAGGGCCGCATCCGACGGGCTTCCGGCTGAGCTCACTCTGGCGGAGAAAAAATTTTTCCGGGTTCATTCCTCTACGCTTAGCCTCCTCGCGAAGGGCCCTGGAATTGAGAAGGTGAGCGGGCAAAATACCCATGCCCCAGGTGCCCAGGGCCGGCGAGTAGAGCCGCTTGTAGACGATTCGGATGGTCAGGGGGTCGAGAACCTCGACCGCTTTAATAGGTTCGTAATCCGCAATCCGAGGGGACAGGTTTTTCGGGTTCATGATGGCTTCGTATGTGAACCTGACATCCTCCGCGTCAAAGACGTGTCCATCGTGGAATCGGACGTTGGATCTCAAATGGAAGACAATGACGGGATTATTTTCCGTGGCTGGAAGCAGTTCCCGCGCGTATGCAGATCTTTTAGAGGAGAAAGTCTCAGGAAGGATGTCAATGAACCGCGCCCCATCAAAGGAGGAGAAGTATTCCCTTCCCAAGAGTCCCGAGAGGTGATCGAAAAGCTCCTGGTCCACATCCTTGAGGACCATGCGGATCCTGGGGGGAGCCGCCACCCGAATGGTTACCGGTACCGCCTCCCCCCCAGCGCCCTTCTCCTGCTTTGATACCTCGAAGGTTCTCGCCGGAAGCGCCTCAAGCTTCTCGATGTTTGCCAGGGATTTCGAAAGCTTGTCCTCTCTCTCTTTTCGGTCCCGAATCGCATCTCCGAGGAGCCGGATTATCCCTTGTGCATCTGCTTTTCCGAGGTTTGGAATCCAGGCCTCATCATTGATGTAGAAATAGGCCTCCTCGAAGATCTCCCAGTGGGTTGCCAGGCGCCCCCTGAAATTTAATTCTTCGTCGCGGTCGATGAGGCCTTCAAACACCTTGGATTCAATGGCGCTGCTGGCACTGTCAGCCGAGAGAATGGGGTTCAGTATCTGGGCGTCCCCGATGGAGGCGTCGATGTATTCGTTCAGTCGTTCGGGATTGCCCCGGGTCTGTTCCTCATAGGTGGGCACATACAAGTAGGAATGAAGGAGAAATAGGATGAGAAACGTTGGAACGGCTATCAGGATACGACGCATGGTATTGATCTTCCTCCCCTCTACCGAGGCGCAACAAGGACGGAATATCCCATGTCGGCCAGTTGTGCTGCCATTCGGTAAGCCCTCTCCCTCGTGTTGAAGTGGCCAATTCTCACCCGGTAATAGCGGGTCTCCGGGGTTTCGAACACGGATATGTAGACATCGCGGATTTCCCTCCCGAGTGCATTGCTCAGTTTCACCGCATTGCCCTTATCGGAGAAAGCTCCTACCTGAACGGTAAAGCCCCTGCCAAAACCCTTGCTCTCACTTCTTACGATAAGGGACCTTCGCTTCAAGACCACTACCTTCACCCTGGCCGTTCCCTTCTCCACCATGTCGATGCTCCTGGCGGCGGCATAGGATAGGTCGATGATCCTCCCCTTCACGAAAGGGCCCCGGTCGTTTATCTTAACCTCGACGGATCTGTTGTTCTCCAAGTTGGTCACCATGGCATAGGTGTCCAGGGGTAATGTCTTATGGGCAGCGGTCAATTGATACATATCGTAAATCTCACCGCTTGCCGTGGGGTTACCATGGAATTTTTTCCCGTACCATGAGGCGACTCCGTGTTGGACTATTCCCACGCCGCTTCGGTCCTCGTAGCGGATTTCGGCCCTTTTAAGGGTGCACGAGGAGATCAGAAGGAGCCCGCATGTGGTGAACAGAAGGTATCGATGGATTTTTAACCACTTCATCCCGTTGACCTATGAAAATGGTAGGGTCCGGTATGACATCCCATCCAGCTTTGTCCCGTTTATGAGGATGAGGCTCCCCTTGGGCTGTTTCTCATCGACCTCGATTTGAATGTCCCTCAGGCCAAATCTCCTTTTCAGTTGATCCAGGTTTCGGTTTCTTTGACCGCGGATGTTGGAAAGATCGGAGGGCGAGATCCTGGCGCGAAAGATTCGGTATTGCCCGCTTCTCCCAATGAGAAAAGAGGCCATGTCATAAAAGAGGGAGGACTCCACCAAATGGCCGAAGGCGGGATGGTATGGGCCCGCAACAACACAATCCTGCGTTTCCAGTTCCGGGCTGGATTGTAATCCAAGGCGAATAACGGGAATCTCCGCCCTGTAGAATTTCAGAAAGGCCCCCTTACAGAGGTCAACAGCCTCTTTCACGGAGAGAGGTGTATACCGACCGGAACGATACCATTTTTCCAAAAGCGTCCCCTTGAGGACCAACGTGGGATAGATTCTCACGAAATGGGGGTCTAGTCCGATTACTCGATCTACTGTGTGGGCATATCGGTGGGCATCATCCCAGGGAAGGCCGACCATGATTTGGATTCCCACCTCAAAACCGCCATCATGGAGCAATTTCGCCGCCTTCAGGACATCATCCGCTGTATGACCCCTCTTTGAGCATCGGAGGACCTCTTCCACCATCGATTGGACACCCAGCTCCACGGTTTTAACCCCGTACCCCTTCAGGAGTTCCAGGGTCTGGGGGTCGATGTAATC
>JAUWDQ010000090.1 GCA_030608745.1 Pseudomonadota bacterium
CGGCCCTTTTGGCTGCCCGGAAAAATAAAGATCAGGTGGGGATGGATGACTTCGAAGAGGCCATCGACCGGGTCGTAGCTGGCCTGGAGAAGAAGAGAAGGGTGATGTCCAAAAAGGAGAAGGAGATCGTGGCCCACCACGAATCGGGCCATGCCCTTGTGGCCTCAGTCCTCCCCAACGCCGATCCCGTTCGCCGGGTTTCCATCATTCCCCGGGGCATCTCAGCCCTTGGCTATACGCTTCAGCTCCCCACCGAAGACCGATACCTCATGACTAAATCAGAGCTCCTGGACCGATTGGCCGTGTTGCTGGGTGGAAGAATTGCCGAAGAAATTACCTTAGGGGAGATCTCAACCGGGGCCCATAACGACCTTCAGAGGGCAACGGATATCGCCACCAGCATGGTCAAGGAATACGGGATGAGCGAGAAACTGGGCTATGTCACTTTCGAGAAGGAGAAGAGGCCCCTCTTCCTGCAACTCCCCTTCCCATCCTCCAAGGAATATAGCGAGGAAACGGCCAAGGAGATTGATGAAGAGATAAAACACATCATCGATGAGACCTACACCAGGGCCAAGAGGATATTGGTTCAGAACGAGGCAAGATTAAAAAAACTAGCCGACCTGCTCTTGGAAAAGGAGGTGGTTGAGGAGAAAGATCTGAAAAAGGTCCTGGGCAAAATCCTTGTAGAGGTTGAAAAACCCAAACGGAAATCGGCTTAATTCTCCGCAAACAATGGAAATGAATGTGATGTTTCGAAATCAAAAATCAATTCTTTCTTATGGGGTGGGATAAAATGGCAGAAAAAGCACAAAAAATCGTAAAGGGGGGATTTAGGGCCACCATGGCCCTCATTATCGCTATCATCGCCCTCATCTTTTCCATCATCAGCTATCAGCGCACGGGGGGAACGATCGGCCTGGAAGACGAGATCAAAGCCCTGCAGAAAAAAACGGAAACATTGAAGAAGGAAACCATCCAGCAGGTGAAAAAGTTAGAGGAGAAGACCAAGAAGCTCAAGCAGGAGACCGGTGAAGCCCTTGAAAGATTGGGAAAGACGCTGAAATTGGAAGAAGCAAGGGGAAAAAAGTAATTCCTGGGAAAGGGATACCCTATGTCAGCTAAAACTATTGTCTTCATCGTCCTAACTATCCTGATCGTCATCTTTACTTACCAAAATACCCAGGTTGTTGATATTCATTTTTTCACGTGGAAGAGGTCCATCCCCAATGCGCTTATGCTCTTGAGCACCCTTTTTATCGGTATCATCCTGGGATGGCTCCTCACATGGACGGGCTACTCCCGGAAGAAACGAAAGGTCAAGGCCGAGGCAGAGGAGAAAAAACCGATTATATAAATCATTAAAAGAAAGGGGGTACAACATATGCTGGCCGTCGTTACCTTCATCATCGCCATAATTGCCCTGATCATTTCCATCCTGGCTTACCAAAGGACCGGGGGGGCAAAGGAACTGAAGCAAAAGGTTGATTCCCTTTCTTCATCCATGGAATCCCTCAAGGAGCGCGTAGGGGTTGGCTTAAAGGAACAGATCGACCATCTCACATCCGTCAAGGAATCCATCAGGGATAGGACAGCCGGTGCCATCGATCGGCTGGAAAAAGCTGTGAGGAAAAAGCCAGAGGAAAAACCTCTTGAGAAAAAACCCCCCGAGAAAAAAGCTCCTAAACCGAGAAGACCCAGGGCGAAGAAGGGATAACGCCTTCTATCGGGAGTCGAGCATTGTGAAGAAGAGCCCAAGGGTCCTTCTCTTGGCTCTTTTATTATTTCCCTTTTAAGGAAAATCCCGTTATTTAAAACACATGGAGAGGGGAAAAGCCATGAAAATCATTATATACATCATCATCATTGTTGTATTCTTCCTAGCAGTTGTTTTCGGGGTGAAAAACAATGAACCCGTCACCCTCGCCTACATTTTTGGTTGGGAAACACCTCCCTTTCCCATATACTATTTGATATTCATTCCCTTCATCATCGGCTGCGTGATGGGGGGTCTCTTCGGGTTTAAAAGATCCCTGCATTTAAATAGCACCGTTAAAAAACTCCACAAATCGCACAGGGAATTGCAGGAGAAGCTGAAAAAGGCTCAAGAGGCTAAAATCTCCATGGAGTACGAAACCCCGGTACTGGAGGAGACGCCAACGGATACGGAGGTAATCCCCACCACATAAGGGAAACTCTTCTGATAAATTCTGGTGGAAAGTTGAAGCAAACCTCCCCGAATTACTCCCAAACCATCCAATGAGCGAAACAAATCATGGCAAAGGATAGAAACCTCCAACAACTCAGAACCGATGTGATAGAAATCTTCAACCATGCCCTGAGAGCAGTGGATCCCGTCGAAGCCGTTAAGAGACACCTGAAGCTGGAAGGGGAAGATCTCAGGGTCAATGGAAAAACCTATTCCCTTCGAGATTATGGCCATATCGCCGTCACCGGGGGTGGCAAGGCTGGGGCCTCTATGGCCCTGGCCGTAGAGGAAATCCTTGGCGATCGAATCACACGAGGGGTCATCAACGTAAAATACGGACACCTTTCCGAACTAAAAAGGGTCAAACTCAATGAAGTGGGCCATCCCATCCCGGACCAAAAGGGAGTCTCGGGGGCGAAGGAGATCGGGGGATTGCTTGAGCAACTGGGTGAAAAGGACCTGGTGATTTGCCTCATCTCCGGAGGAGGATCCGCCCTGTTACCCTCTCCTGCCGAGGGAATCTCTCTCGAGGACAAACAGAAGATGACCAACCTCCTTCTGGAGTGCGGGGCGAACATCAACGAGATCAATGCCATCCGCAAACACATCTCTAAGCTCAAGGGTGGAGGGTTGGCTCGGCTTGCATACCCATCTACCCTTATCGCCTTCATCCTCTCCGATGTGGTCGGTGACCCGCTGGATGTCATCGGTTCGGGACCCACCGTTCCCGATAAAAGCACCTTTGGCGACTGTATGGCCATCCTGAGAAAATATCATCTCTCGGAAAAAGCCCCCGAATCAATCAAGGATCGGATTCAGCGAGGCATCAAGGCAGAAATCGAGGAAACGCCTAAAGCTGGCAATCCCATCTTCGAAAAGACGCACAATGTGATTATCGGAAGTAACATCATCGCGGTCAAGGCGGCGGAGCAAAGGGCAAGCAAGTTGGGATATAACCCCCTCATCCTCTCTACCTTTATAGAGGGGGAGACGAGGGAGGCGGCCGGAGTCCATGCGGCTATTGCAAAGGAAATCGTAAAAACGAATCACCCTATCAGCCCACCCGCCTGTGTCATCTCCGGAGGGGAGACCACGGTGACCATTCGGGGAAAAGGCCTCGGGGGGAGAAATCAGGAATTCGTCCTCGCTTCGGCCCTGGATATCCAGGGATTGGAGGACGTCGTTGTCCTCAGCGGGGGCACCGACGGTACCGATGGCCCCACCGATGCGGCCGGTGCAATAGCCGATGTCGATACCGTTAAGAGGGCTCACGAACTGGGTTTAGACGCCACCGCCTATCTCGAAGATAACGACTCCTATCACTTCTTCGAAAAGCTCGGAGATCTCCTCGTTACAGGCCCTACCAATACCAACGTGATGGACCTTCGGTTGATCTTGGTGGGATAAATTAAATACAAATACTGGAATGAGGGGAAGACCACTTCTCCAAAAGATTACGATCAGAGACAACGGTTCTTCTCCAGAGATTGGGGAAGACCGAGGATAAAATTCCATAAGAACGATTTAGACCCCAAGATTGATGATTTCGTAAAAAGTCGGAATCAGACGGCACAGCAAAAAGCTCCAGATGCAAGGCGCGCAAATCCTGAGGAATGAGGCGTACATAGAAGTACGCTGCAATGACGAAGGATGCAGCGCAACGCAGCAGATGGACTTTTTACGAAGCCGTCAAGATTCGCTTCCCGATCAGGTACGCATATGCGCAAGACTAAAATCGTATGCACCATTGGCCCCGCCAGCGAGTCAACCGAGATCATAGAGGAATTGGTCCGATCCGGTATGGATGTGGCTCGGCTCAACTTCTCCCATGGTTCCCTCCAAGGGCATGATTCCAAAATTGAATCCCTGAGGGAGATATCCCGGAAGCTCGGCAGAAATGTGGCTATCCTCCAGGATCTTGCCGGTCCGAAGATCAGAATAGGACCCTTTAAGAAGGGACACGCTGTCCTAAAACCTCAGGGTTGGTTTATCCTGACCACCCGGGATGTAGCTGGGAATGAGGAAGAGGTCTCGGTGAACTATCCGAATCTCCCCCTGGAGGTTAAGCCGGGGGACACGATCCTCATCGGCGACGGGGCTTTAGAGCTGGAGGTTGCTGAAACTACCCCCAACGACATCCGGTGTCGGGTGATGGCCGGTGGACATATCTCGTCCCGCAAGGGCATCAATCTGCCCTCGGGGACCCTCAAAATCCCCTCTTTAACGAAAAATGACCGGGAAAACCTCATCTTCGGGATCAAGAAGGGAATCGACTTTGTGGCCCTCTCCTATGTGCGAAGGGCCGAAGATATTAAGGGTGCCAGGGAGATTATGAAATCGGAGGGATCTAAGATTCCTATCATCGCAAAAATAGAAACCCGACAAGCGTTGGATAATATCGACGCTCTATTGGAAGAGGTGGATGGCATTATGGTTGCCCGAGGGGATCTCGGGGTAGAAACCCCTCTGGAAAGGATCCCTCTCGTTCAAAAAATGCTCATTGGGAAAGCCAATTCGCTGGGGAAACCGGTGATCACGGCTACCCAAATGCTGGGGTCCATGGTCGATAACCCGAGGCCGACTCGGGCAGAGGTTACCGATATTGCCAATGCCATTTTCGACGGGACCGACGCCCTGATGCTTTCGGAGGAGACTGCTGTGGGAAATTACCCCGTTGAGTCCGTCAGAATGATGGTTAATATCGCCACGGCCTCTGAAGAGGGGTTCCCTTATAGGCTTTTCGAAAGGAAAGTCCATGACCGGCGAGGCTGTACACCCGATGCCATAAGTTATGGGGCCTACCTTCTGGCTCAGGAGGTGGATGCCAAGGCCATTGTGACCCCTACGGAATCCGGGATGACGGCCCGGCTGGTCTCTAGATATAGGCCGGTCCATCCAGTGGTAGCATTGAGTCCAAACGAAGGAACCATCAAACAGTTGAGCCTCTCATGGGGAGTTGTTCCCCTCAAGGTTGACAGGTTCGTGGATACCGACGATATGATTGAAAAGGCAAAGCGGATTACGGTGGAGATGGGTTTTGCGAAGAGGGGCGAAAAAATCGTTCTCACCGCCGGCCTTCCCATCGGCGTTGCGGGAAACACCAATATCATCAAGATAGCGCTCATTGATTGAGATACCATTGAAAAACTCCTTCTCTTGTGAAGGGTTTTTCCTCTATGGAAAGGTGATGATCTCGTAAAAAGTCAAAATTCAATGGCAAAGTAAAAAGCTCCAAATTCAAGGCGCGCAAATCCTGAGGAATGAGGCGTACTTACAGTACGCTGCAGTGACGAATGATGCAGTGCAACGCAGAAGTTGGACTTTTTACGAAGCCATCAAAGGTGGAAACCGAAGAATACAACCTCGTTGAAATTGCCGCGCCCAAGGAGTATATCGGGAAAACCCTGGCCGAACTCAAGTTGAGGAATAAATATAACATCAATATCCTTGCCGTAAGGGGCCTCATCCCGGAAACGATAACCATGAACCCGGGGGGAACGTTTACCGTAAAGGACAGCGACATCCTCCTCGTTCTGGGAAAATCCGATGATATCGACAAGATTAAGGGATAGCTGAAAACATCCCCAGGAATTGGTAGGCCTCCTCCACGCTCTTGACGAAGTAGGAAGCCTCACTTGCCCCTTTTCGAGGTGAAACCAGGATGGTCAACCCCCGACCTTTCAATGCCCTGAAGGCATCTTCGTCGGTTTCGTCATCTCCCATATAAATGGGGTAAGGTCTTTCCTTCAACAGGTAATCCGATAAAGAGGCCAATATCCATTTCACCGCGAATCCTTTATCCCAAACCACATTGGGACTTACCTCCAAGATCTTCTTTCCCCGTGTAATGGTAATCGTATTGGAGGCCGAGAATTTCTCCATCTCCCGGTAAAAGGATCTCTTTAAATGGGAATGACGCTTAACCGGCATCATTCTGTAATGCACGCTTACCGTTAGCCCCTTATTCTCAACCAGGACGCCTTGGAAATCGTTCAACTTCCTTTGCAACATTTCGGCTATTTCCTTTAACAGGGGTTTCGCCCGTAATGCACCCTCATTCACATAGGAAATACTCGGTCCGGCTATTTCCATACCATGATTTCCTGCCAGGACGAGGTCCTTGAGACCAATGAACCCCTTCAATTGTTCGATAGCCCTTCCGCTGATGACGCAGACGAAATTCTTTTCGTCTGCAAGGAGTGAAGCGATGACCTCCCTGTGGTTGGGAGACAGGTGGGCCTTTGGTGGATCCTCAACGATGGGGGTGAGGGTTCCATCATAATCCAAGAAGAAAGCGCGACGATCTTGAGCCATCACCTCCTCAATAATACCGTCTTTATCATCGAATAGATATTTCATCTCGAAGAGATTACTGAAAAACTCGAAAAGGAAGCTCCAAACGCGAATTTACCCTGTAGTTGAATTAAAACGTGGATTGATCGCTCGCAGGCCTTCCCAAATCTCATAAGGTTTGCCTATTGCTGATGCCAACATTTTGTCAACAACAGGGTGAAGATTCTTTCGATAAGAATTCCGAGGAAAGCGGGATAGATGAAAATTTACTGTCTGAATCCAAAGCGCAATCTTTGGCACGAAGTTGCGCGTGAGCACACATGTGCAGTGAAAGCGCGAGCGGCGGCTAACTAACCTCTTCGAAGAAATCCCTCACCCAATAATAGATATCCCTTTCTTCCAGGAGATCTTGCATCTTTTCCATCCGTGCCCTTTTCTCCCCCGAAGGCATCTTAATGGCCTTATAGATCGTCTCGGAGACGGTTTCAATATCGTATGGGTTTACCAAAAGGGCCTCCGTCTGTTCTTCGGCAGCACCTGCGAATTCGCTCAATATTAATACCCCCTGCTTGTCCACTTGCGAAGCTACGTACTCCTTGGCAATGAGGTTCATCCCATCCCGCCCCGGTGTTATGAGGGCGATGTCGGCAATCCGGTAGTAAGCAACCAATTCCTCCCGAGAAAGCAATCTGTAGATATACTGGATGGGGGGCCATCCCTCTCCCGTGAATCGCCCGTTGATGCGCCCTATAGTTTCGTCCACCTCTTTCTTCATCACACGGTATTCCTCTACCCTGGTTCGGCTGGGCACGGCTACCTGGATGAAGAGGATCCGGTTTCTATACCTGCTGTATCTCTCCAGAAATCGTTCGACGGCCAAAAGCCTCTCCTTTATCCCCTTGGTGTAGTCCAATCGATCCACCCCTAAGATTACCACTCGATCCCCGATTCTGCTGCGGTGTTTTTGAGCTCGTTTCATCACCTGCTTCGTTAGGGCCGTATCGCGAAAGGCATTATAGTCGATACTGATGGGATGGGAGCCCACCTTGACCTCCCTCCCCGGTAATTCGACGACTCCCGATTCTCTATCCACAGGGGCATTGAGGATCTTTTCAACGCAGTCAAGAAAGTTATCGGCGTAGCCCTTTACGTGAAACCCGATCTTCTCGCTTCCCAAGAGCCCCTCCAGGATCGGTTTGCACCACGGCAGAACGCGAAAGGTATCATAGGGGGGAAAGGGAGTATGGAGGAAGAAGTATGGCTTTAGGTCAGGGTTCTGGTAACGGATAAAATTGGGGACCAGGGAGAGGTGATAGTCATGAACCCAGATGATATCCGATGGATTGGCTTCTTCCAGGATTGTCCCGGCAAAATAGGCATTGGTCTTGAAGTAGGTCTTCCAATGAACACTGTTGAAACGGCTCATCCCAATGAAGTTATGGAAGATGGGCCAAAGCGTCCTGTTGGAAAAACCGTAGTAGTAATGGCCCACCTCCTTCTCCGTTAAATCGACGAACCGGAGTTGATAGCTTTCCTCGCCCTCGGGTTCGGAAATGGTAACCCGTTTCCCCTTCATGGAGGCCCCGGTACCCCCATCCCAACCAATCCACAGGCCGTTGGAAAGCCGCAGAATGGGATCCAAGGCCGTAACTAAACCTCCGCTTCCCTTTATGTAGCAAATTCCTTCACGTGCTCGATGGGGATTATAGGGAAGCCTGTTCGAGACGACGACCAGCCTCCGAGAGGCAAAAAGGTCGCTCAACTCCCCCAATCTATCCCTTGCGTCCACTTCACCCCCCCCAGAATCCATCCAAGGCCCATGGTCATGTATTAATCATCCGGACATCGACTCAATCCAATCCTTCTACATAATGGATTCGAAATGGGATTCCCTTCAATAACGGATAATTATTGCATTACGTACCATCCACTCGCAGAGTACCATTCCCATCGCGGATTGTCAAGAACTCGTCCTCCACCCCTCTCATGTGGGCCTATCGCCTTCACTAATTCAAAATAAATCGAAAATAAGGGAATAAGTCCGAAATTTCCCGAAAATGAAGCCATATTGATCAACTTCTCCCCATACGGTCTAGGACTTCCTTTGACAAGGTCAGTTCAATGGTATTTTAATAGATATAAGTTCATACAGAAACGATTAGATCCTTGAAATCGATATCATCTCCCTTGTGAGACTTTTGACGGGAACATGGATATGAATTTACTCCTAAACAGGATAAGACAACCCTCCCATGGATATTCGGGAAAGGCCCAAGACGCCCATGAGAAGCGGAAATTCCCCCGATTTGCTGTTGAAAAAAAGGTCATCTGTTTCCGTTACGGAAGAAAGATGACCATGCGAACCGTAAACATCAGTCTGGGCGGGTTGAAACTGCAGGCCAATTTCGATTTATGGGTTGGGGAGTCCATGGATTTCGCCATTCTCACAAATGGCACCAGGATACAGTGTAAGGGAAGGGTTCTTGCAATTGAAGACTTCAAAAATAAGGTTCACGCCAGGTTGCGGTTCGCCCACACCTCGGATCTGGATTTTCGGAAATTGTCCGAGTATATGGATACCCTTTCTCGGGAAAAAGCAATGCTGGTCCAAAAGGGGATAATCGGTGGCCTATTCATCCTCTCGGCCTATATTGCTTACCTCATCATCCGCACCTACTTCTTCCGATGATCTCCCACGTCCACTTGGTCCATTCATTGAACCATATCCAGTGGAACTTTCCCTCGCCCCACGATCCCTCGGGGAGGGTGATGATCTGTTGTGGAGGGTTGTTATCCAGATACTTCCTTCCCGACATCCCGGGGAAAATACCGCCATGGAACACTTTATAAAATTGACTATCATTTCCATTCGTGATATTGAACGTCATCAGATCCTTAAGATAGATGGCTTCGTAAAAAGTCCAACTTCTGCGTTGCACTGCATCCCCTGCCCTGTTAAATTGAAGGCAGCCATATCAAGAGATATGGGATATAGAAGCTGCTTGAAAACAGTAACATCAAACAAAGAAAATATTTAACAGGGTAAATCACTGCAGCGTACTGTAAGTACGCCTCATTCCTCAGGATTTGCGCGCCTTGAATTTGGAGCTTT
>JAUWDQ010000236.1 GCA_030608745.1 Pseudomonadota bacterium
GCTCACCCGGATGGCAAACCCCTCACACTTGCTCTGGTGCCGAAGGCGGGACTCGAACCCGCACGGGTATTCCCCACCACCCCCTCAAGATGGCGTGTCTACCAAATTCCACCACTTCGGCAATCTCGCGAATCTATTCTCAATTCCTCCATACGGGATGTTAAATCTCCAGTCCGAGATCTCTGAAAAACTGGAAAAGGGAGCTCTGAGCGCGAATTTACCCCGTATTTGAATTAAAATGTCTCCCGTCCTGACCGCATGACTGCAGTACTGCAGGCCCGCAACTCCGGCGAAGAGCGACCTTTTTCAAAGATCTCATTTCTCCGACTTTCTCGCATATGCCACTACGTTACTTCAGCCGCGGTTTCCCGGAAGGCAATTCAGCTTCCGGCCTCTGCTCCTCCGCTCCAGGAGCTGGTAGGGCCTCTTCCGACGGCAGGGTTTCCGTTACCTCTGTCCTGGTTTCCTCCAAAACCGCAGATGTCCTTTGAGACGATAATATGGTGAGAAAGAATGAGGTCATCATGAACAGAACAGCAGCACCCGTGGTAATTTTGGTTAAAAAGCCCGCTGCGCCTGGACTACCGAAGATGGTTTGACTGGCCCCACCGAAAGCGGCACCTATTGAAGCCCCCTTTCCGGCCTGAAGGAGCACGATGAGAACCAGGGCCACACTAACAAAGATATGCAAGATAGAAAGTCCGGTAATCATTATTGCAACCTCGCTAAAATAGTATTATTTTATCACATCCTTTTGAACTTGACAACGCTCGAAAAGGAATCCGCCTTTAGACTCGCCCCTCCCACCAGGGCCCCATCAATGTTCGGGTGAACCATGAGATCGGAGATATTATCCGGATTCACGCTCCCCCCATATTGAATTCTCACCCCCTCGGATATTTGCCGATTGGTTATATACCCCATTTGTTCCCGAATGAATGCATGGACCTCTTCGGCCTGTTGGGGGGTAGCTGTCTTCCCCGTTCCAATGGCCCAAATGGGCTCGTATGCAATGGTTATCTTTTCCATCTCTTCCCGGGAAAATCCTTCCAGACATTGAATAACTTGGATTTTGACCACATCAAAGGTTTTCCCAGCCTCCCTTTCCTCAAGGGCCTCCCCTACACATACGATGGGATGTAAACCCATGGCCAAGGATGCTTTGATCTTTTTTTGTACCAATTCATTGGTCTCACCGAAGTACTGTCTCCTTTCGGAGTGGCCAATGATCACGTATCGACATCCCACATCCTTCAACATGCTGGGGGATATCTCCCCGGTATAGGCGCCCCTCGACTCCCAAAAAACATCCTGTCCAGCCAGCTCGATATTGCTTCCCTCAATCTCCCGAGATATCGCCCGCAATGCCGTAAAGGTTGGAGCGACAACGATATCGATGTCCCTTACATCCGCCACCAAGACTTTTAATTGGCGGACGAAATCGACGGCCTCGGAAACAGTCTTGTTCATCTTCCAATTGCCCGCTATAATTGGTCTACGCATATCCCATCCCCATCTCTACCTTTCTTCACGCCTCTCTCTTAGGGCTTCAATTCCAGGGAGGCTCTTCCCCTCCAGGAATTCCAAAACGGCTCCTCCCCCCGTGGAAATGTGGGAAATCCTATCGGCCACTCCTGCCATTTTGACCGCTGCAACCGTATCACCGCCCCCCACAATGCTAAAGGCCTTCGATTGAGCGATTGCCTTTGCAATGGAAATGGTTCCTTGGGCAAAGGCCTCCATCTCGAAGACGCCCATGGGGCCGTTCCATACGATGGTCTTGGCCTCCCTGATCTCATCCAAAAATATCTTTACCGTCTTCGGACCGATATCCATCGCCACCCATTCGGAGGGTATCCCTCCATTGGGAACGACCTTTTTCGTGGCCTTGGGGTCAAAACGATCCCCCACGACATGATCTATGGGAAGGAGGAACTTCACCCCTTTACGATTTGCTTCTGAGACGGTCCTCAGGGCCTGATCCACCTGATCTGCCTCGACCAGGGATTTTCCCACCTTGACTCCTCCAGCCTTCAGAAACGTATAAGCCATTCCTCCCCCTATGAGTAAGGTATTTACCTCGTTCAGCAAATGGCCGATGATCCCGATTTTGTCGGAAACCTTAGCTCCCCCCAATATCATTATGGAAGGCCGCTCCGGGTTTGCAGCAGTACCCCTTTCGAGACAGTCGATCTCCTTCTTCATCAAAAAGCCAGCCCCTACGACATCCATATATCTCGTAATCCCCTCGATAGATGCATGGGCCCGATGGGCCGCCCCGAAGGCATCGTTGATATATACGTCGGCCAGGGATGCAAGCTCCCTCGAGAAGGATGCATCGTTGGCCTCCTCTCCTGGATGAAATCGAAGGTTCTCCAAAAGTAGGATATCGCCTTCCTTCATCCCGTCAATCTTTTCGGCCACCCTTTGCCCGATGCAATCCTCCGCCATCGCAACAGGTTTTCCCAGAATCCCCGGCAACTGCCTCGCCACAGGCGAAAGGCTGTATCTCCGATCAACCTTCCCCTTGGGCCTCCCCAGATGTGAGGCAACAATGACCTTTGCCCCCCGTTCCACCGCATAGGTAATCGTTGGAGCGGCATTTTCTATCCGGGTCGTATCGGTTATGGTTCCGTATTCATCCATGGGGACGTTGAAATCGACGCGTATGAACACCCGCTTGCCTTCTAACGGGATTCGTTCAATGGTTCTCAAGACCACTCAAAACTCTCATCCTATTTCGAGATAAAAACAAGTAACTCCCCCATTCTTTTAGAGAAACCCCACTCATTATCATACCAAGAAATTACCTTAACCATCTTTCCGCCGGTGACCTTGGTGGAAAGTCCATCCACCGTTGAGGAATGGGGATCCCCGTTATAGTCGATTGAAACGAGGGGTTCTTCGGAATAGTTTAATATTCCCTTCATCTCTCCTCGGGCATATCGTTGAAAGGTTGCATTCAACTCATCAACGGCTGTCTCCTTCTTTAACCAGGCAACCAAATCGACGACGGAGACATTTGCTGTCGGGACGCGAATGGCCATACCATCCATTTTCCCCCTCAATTTTGGGATAACGAAGGATAAGGCTGTTGCGGCTCCCGTGGTGGTTGGGATCATGGACATGGCCGCTGCACGGGCTCGCCTGAGATCCGAATGCGGGAAATCCAGGATCACCTGGTCATTGGTGTATGCGTGGATTGTCGTCATCAGGCCATATTCTATGCCGAATTCGTCGGAAAGGATTTTGGCAATGGGTGCCAGGCAATTGGTCGTGCAAGACCCCATGGAGAGAATCTGATGTTTTCCCGGTTCATAATCGCCTTCGTTTACCCCCAAGACTAAAGTAACATCTGGATCCTTGGCCGGGGCAGAAATGACAACCCTTTTCGCCCCTGCCTCCAAGTGCTTGGATACGCTTGCCCTATCTCGGAATCGTCCGGTACTTTCCACAACGACCTGTACCCCAAGCTCTTTCCAGGGTAGTTGGCCTGGATCCCGGATGGCCGTGATTCCGATTCTATTCCCGTTGACGGTGATAAAATGCTCCCCTGCCTCAACCTCGGTGTCGAACCTTCCATGAACGGAGTCGTATTTCAGAAGGTGAGCAAGGGTCCTTGCATCAGTGAGATCGTTGACCGCGACAAATTCCAACTCCTTTTTATCGAGGGACGCCCTCAAGACATTCCTTCCGATTCTTCCAAAACCGTTTATCCCTACCCTAATCGCCATATTTTCTCCCTCCTCTGATGAAGATAGGTCGATCCATAGCCGAACACCTATTATATATAATTTTTCTGCTTTCCCCGTCAACCCCTTTTGGGATGCATTCTCCTTATCGGTGGATACGGCCGCCTGGGCCCTTTAGGGGGTGTCTGCTTCCCCTCCTTCATTGACAACGGGAGATGCAGCGATTATAATAAAATTAGGGTCATCTCAAAAAAAGTTGGTGGTAATAGAAGGATTCAAGGGGTCAAGGATTCAAGTGAAATGCTTAAGAACTACAAAGAGTTAAAGGTTTGGCAAAGGTCTTATCA
>JAUWDQ010000194.1 GCA_030608745.1 Pseudomonadota bacterium
ACACTTAATACCTTCGGGCACCAGGAATCTCGGCCAATAGGCTGTGGCTTTATTAATGTAAAAACCTCCCCCTAAGATTCCTTGGCCCTTTCCAGACAGAGCTTTCCCAGCCGTTTAACCAATGTTTCAACCATGGCCCTCCGATACCAGGCTTCACCTCGAACACTGTCCCTCGCCTTGCATTCCTCAGCGGCCACCTTCCCGGCCTTTTCCAAAAGGGCGTCCTCGACCTTCTCCCCCTTCAGGATTTTTTCGGCACTGAGGGCCCTCATGGGGGTTGGGGCCAAAACGCCCAATCCAATCCGAGCCTCCGAACAGGTGATTCCGTCATCCTCTAAAGAGAGGAGTACGGCTACCCCCAATATGGGAAGCTCCATTGCAGCACGTCGAGTATGCTTGCAATAAGCCATTCCCGTATACGATGGCAACTTGGGAACAACGAACTCCAAAACGATCTCCCCATGTTCCAATAGGGTTTGGCCCGGTCCGATGAAGAAGTCTACCAGCTCCATCGCCCTCTCACCCTTGGGCCCCCTCATCCTGATTTGGGCCCCCAGGGTGATGAGGGGGATCGCCCCGTCTGCCGAGGGGACGGCATTGACGATATTTCCCCCGATAGTTGCCACATTTCGAATCTGGACGGAGCCGATATTATCCACCGCGTCGCTCAGAATGGGGTATCTTCGCCGGATAAGGGAGGACTTCTCCAGCATCCGGTGGGTCGTCATGCCGCCAATCCGAAGGATTCCCCTGGCCTCTTCGTAGTGGATATACGCCATCTCGGGGATATGTCTCAGGGAGATGAGGAAATCGGGCAAAACCTTCTTCTCCTTGATTTTGACCAGGATATCCGTACCGCCGGCGATATACCGCGCCCTTTCCCCATGGCTCTCCATGAGGGATATGGCCTCATCGATGGATTTCGGCTTCAAATACTCAAATGTATGCATCTAAAACCTCCTCCGGAACCGGAGGATCCCTTCCCCACCCTAACGGTTGTCGAATACCCGTTTGCTCTTGCGCTCCGATCGGGGAAGACCTGAATAGTTGACGATCTCAACCTTCCCGGAAACCAGAACCTGCTTCTTTATAGCTTCCTCGATCCTCCCTGCCAGCGGAACATCTCCGCTCGGATCTCCCTCCTCCCTCCTTTCCACCTTAATGGTCATGTAATCTCGTCCATCTGCCCCTCGATCTAAAATGACCTGAAATTCACTTCCCACCTCCGGAAAACCGGAGAGGATATGGTCGATCTGCCCAGGGTAAATATTGACGGCACGGAAGATGAACATATCGTCGGATCTACCCAAGAGCCGATCATGCATGGGGAGGATGTTTCCGCAGGAGCACCGATGAGGAATTATTCTCGTTAGATCGCGGGTCCGGTACCGAATGAGGGGAGCCGCTTCCTTTCTCAGGGTCGTGACCACCATCTCACCCGTCTCCCCTTCGGGGACGGACTCAAGGGTCTCCGGATCGAGGATCTCCAGAATGTAATAATCCGCCCAATAGTGAATTCCCTCATGTTTGAGACATTCCAAACCCGTTCCGGGTCCATAGAGCTCCGTTAATCCCGGGATGTCGAACATATCCTCAACCCCTGAAAGCTCTATTATCCTCTTTCGCATGGCATCGCTTGATCTCTCGGACCCATAGATAATCTTCTTAAGGCTGATCCTATCTCGGATACCGCGCCTTTCGATCTCCTCTGCCATCAAAAGGCCCATCGACGCTGTACAACACAAGACAGTGGATTGAAAGTCCTCGAGGAACTGGCATTGCATGTCGAGGTTCCCAGGACCGGCCGGAATGACCAAAGCCCCAAACCTCTCGCAGCCGAGCTGAAACCCTGCTCCCGCCGTCCAGACCCCATACCCCACTGCGATCTGGACCCGGTCTTCCTGATTGAGTTTCGCCATTTCGTAGCACCGGGCGAACATGTCCGCCCAATCGTCGATGTCCTTTTGGGTGTAACAGAGGACTTTCCGCTTCCCCGTCGTTCCCGAAGAGGCGTGAATGCGGACGATTCGCTCAAAGGGAACTGACCTGAGTGGGAAGGGATACCCTTCCCTCAGGTCATCGGCCACAGTGAAGGGCAGTTTGGAGAGATCATCCAGGCTCGAGATGTCCTGGGGCTTTACCCCTATTTCATCGAACTTCTTTCGATAGTATGCCGAACCCTGATAAGCGTGATGAACCGTCCACTTCAGCCCCTCCAACTGGAGCACCCTGAGCTCCTCCTCAGAGCGGATATTCGGCATAAAAGTCCTTTTCATCGGATCGTCTCCCTTTTCTTGGCCTTAGCGTAGCAATGCTGGTATGAGCAGAACAATTTCCGGAAAAATGATCAAAATAACAATAGAAATAATGGACGCCACCACGAAAAAGCTTACGCTTTTAAAAATGGTCCCGATGGCAATTTCCGGAGCCAGTGCCTTGACTACGTACAAATTGACACCTACCGGAGGGGTGATTGCCCCCAACGTCGTCACCATGGTTAGGATGATGCCGTACCATATGGGGTCGAAACCCAGTGCCATTCCCAGGGGAAAGAAGATAGGGATTGTAAGCACGAGAAACCCCAGGGCATCCATAACACACCCCCCTATCAGGTATATCAATAACACGAAGGCCAAAATGACGAAGGGCGGCACCGGAAGCGAAATAGCGAAATCCGCCACCAGAAAGGGGATCCTCGTTACCGCCAGGAAGCGACCGAAAATTATTGCCCCCGTCACAAGAACAAAGACCATACATGATACCTTCAGCGTTTCGGTTATAGAACTGATAAGACCGCTCCAGGTCAGTCTGCGGGTTGCGACAGTGACCAGAAATGTGCAAAAGACACCAGTTGCTCCGGCTTCAGTAGGAGTGAATAAACCAACAAACAAACCTCCCATTACCAAGACAAATATAGCTATCGCTTCAATGACACCCGGGAGGGATTTCATCTTTTCCTTGAAACTTGTCTTTGGGCCCGCTGGACCAAACTTCGGATTGATTCGGCATAGAATAATGATGGTAAGCACGAATAATATCCCCAAGAGGATGGCAGGTAAAATGCCGCCAAGGAAAAGTTTGACTATGGATTGTTCTGTTTGCAAACCGATAACAATGATGACCACGCTGGGAGGCATAACTACACCGAGGGTGCCCCCGGTGGCAACGGTGCCACTGCTTAATCTGGTGTCATAGCGATATTTTTTCATCTGTGGTAAGGCTACTGCGCCCATCGTGGCAGCCGTAGCGGTATTAGAACCACAGATAGCAGCGAAGAGTTCGTCGGCGCCTATTGTGGCGATCGCCAGACCTCCCGGCCAATGACCCACCCACTTGTATGCGGCGTCGTAGAGCCTTTCACCTATTCCCGCATTGAATGCAAGGTACCCCATAAGGACGAAAAGGGGTATGACAGTAAGACCATACTTGGAGAACGTAAACCACAGGTCAGCACTTATCACGTTGAGGGCTGCCTTGAGCGAAACTACATACCAAAACCCGCAGAATCCCACCACCGCCATGGTAAAGCCAACGGGCATTCCCAGAAAGAATAAAACAAGGAGAAGGATGATGATTCCAATGATTCCGACAAGTACTAAGTTCATCTATTAGGCTTTTTCCCTTCAGCCAGCACTTTTAAAAAGTCAACCAATAAACCTATAGCAAGAACGATACAACCAAGGGCAACTCCATAGGTGAAGGGGTAGAAGATGATTCTCAGTGTCTCCGTGACCTCCCCTATTTTCCAGAGGATCGTGGCCCATTTAGCAATTTGCCAGCCTGCCAAGGCAAAGAAGATCATGCAGATGAGGTAATTGATGCCATTGAGGATTCTCTGGGTCTTTGCCGAGAAATAATTCACCACCAGATCTATCCCTACATGACCTCGCTTCATCTGTGTATAACCCAGGGCAAAGGCAGTGACGATGGCACCGAAAAACCCCATGAGTTCGTATGTGCCTGGTATAGGTTTCCACACGGAGCGGAGAAATATGTTTGCGCACGTCAGAAATACCATGCCGGCTAAGGCGATACCGCCGACCAGAAGAAGCAGTCGATTCAGCAAGGTGCTTATCTTTTCCAGATAGCCGACCATCCCCTTCCCTTCCTGGGCCGGCAGAGGGGCATTCGAGCCCCCCTGCCGGGATACTTTAACGCTAGTCTCCGTATTTCTTGCTGTATTTCTTATTAAACTTCTTCAAGTCCTTCACGATCTTCTTCCCCGGAATGCCTTTCGCCTCAGCATCTTTAATCCATTTATCGGTCATGGGCTTAAGCAATTTGTCCCACCGAGCCCTCTCCTTTTTGGGAAGCTCGTAAATCTCAATATTGTAATTCTTTTTCGACCAGGCGATGGATTTATTCACATGGTCATCCATGTATTTGCCCGTCCATTCCGACTGCTCCCTGGAGAGACCATCCATGACCTTTTGCACGTCCTTGGGGAGGGAATTCCATTTTGCCTCGTTCATTACCACGGCAAACGGATAAATGGGTCCGTTCATGATCGTCACGTGGCGGCACAGTTCAGCATATTTGAAATCCATAAGCGTCTCGAGGGAAGAGGCTGCACCGAGCACAACCCCCTTTTGAAGGGCTTCCGGTGTTTCGGTCTGGGGCATACCAACGGGGGTGGCTCCCAGGACCTTGAGAATCCGCAAAACGCCCCCGGAAGCTCTCAACTTGAGTCCTTTTAGGTCTTCTAAATTGTGTACCGGTTTCTTAGCGTAGATATTGGCAGGCGCGCAGGTAAACATGGTGAGGACCTTCACTTCAGCAAACCCCTTAGGCTTATACTTGTTGTAGAGATCCAATAAAGTAAGGCTACCTACCGTGGCGTTAGGAAAACCAATGGGAAGAGCCGTCGCATTGGTTACGACAAAGCGACCTGGCTGATAGGCCATACAGAGGCAGCCAATATCAGCGGTCCCCGCAATGACACCATCCATCATAGCTTTGGCCTTGAGCAGG
>JAUWDQ010000027.1 GCA_030608745.1 Pseudomonadota bacterium
GACCTCCTACGGTTGACGGCTTCGTAAAAAGTCCATCTGCTGCGTTGCGCTGCACCCTTCGTCATTGCAGCGTACTTCTATGTACACCTCATTCCTCAGGATTTGCGCGCCTTGCATCTGAATCTTTTTTCTTTGCCGTCTGATTCCGACTTTTTACGAAATCATCACGGTTAGATCCGCCCCGTTATGCTTAAAAAAACGATATTCCGGTCATACTCAAAGACATCCAGATTTGAATCGTGATTTTGGTAAACGTAATAAACCGAGAGGTTCAGATATTTACCAAAATCCCGATCAAGAGAGACGTGCTGGGTCCACTCCCTATCCTTCCTCTTTGTCAGGAATGTCGTATGAGTATTGTCGAAATTTTGCCAATAGTACTCGCTTTTCAACTGAAGCCGCACTCCATAGACCAGGGGCGTAAAAAACCCGGCGCTGACCAGATGCCCCGTATAATCCCAGTTACTCCCTTCCGCATCGTCTTGATCGAAGTAATAACCCCCGTGAATATGACGGGTCTTCTCCGAAAAGAAGAGATATTGGGTAAACCCGGCCCTGTGGTTGAAAGCATCTCGGTCATCGACCGGTTCCAGAAGGGGTTGGTTATGGAAATCCTTCTTCTGCCCGCGGTACGCCACTTGGGTTAGGAGATATGACGTCTCGCTGAAATCCAGGTTAACAATACCGGAATGCCTATCCAGGTAGCTCTTATTGTCCAACCACGTGTACTCAAACTCATAGTCTGCCTCTACTTTATAGGGAAGTCCCATCACATCGCCTCGGTATCCCCCAAAAAAGGAGGCACTAGTGTCGGTGACGTCGAAATCGTGGAGAGTGCTATGAATGCTCTGATAGAATGAACCTCGCACCCCCCCCAACCAGGGTTTCCCCTGGAGGAACCGATATTCGCCCCAAAGGAAGGCAACGCCTCGATAATCCGACTCGTCGGCGATCAACTCAGCAGTTGTTAACCCCTCCGGTTTCAGGATGACATTGTCGTCATATTGAAAACTGAGCGTCGCGAAAAGGCTCAATCTCTCCCCGGGCTTTTCCCTCTCCGGAATCTGGGCCAAGTAGTCCCGGGCCATGGCGACAACCTCGGGGCTGGGATTCATCTCGATACAGGCCCGAAGTGCCTTTGCGGCCTCCTTATCCCTTCCCAAACTCATATAGGCCACCCCAAGATAGAGCAAACCCATGGGGTTGGAGGGATCGTCCTTTCGAGCCCTCTTAAGGGAACCCGCGGCCCTTGCATAGTCACCTGATAAGAAATACGCCATGCCCAGCTCATATCGAACCTTTCGGTTTTTGGGATCCAACTTCAGGACCCTCTCAAATGCCGTTATCGCCGAGGGGTAGTCCTTCAAACGGGAATAGGCCAACCCCAGAAAATAGTGAACCTCTGGGTCACGAGGCTCCACTTCGGCAGCCCTTCTAAACCTTTCCAGGGCCTTCTCATATTCTCCCCTGCCCATTTCCTCTATTCCCTGGGACAGAAGTAACTCGCGATATTGAGTGGCTTTGACGATCTTAATGGAAAACAGCACTCCTCCCAAAATGACCATAGCCGCCGCCAACAAAACTGATCTCCTCATACCCCCATTTCGCCCCACATCGTCCGGTCCATATCCTCTTCGACATCCCTTCAAGCTTCGCCATCGGATTACTTACCACTATGGAACTGCATTCTCGTCGAGCCGATATCGATGATATCCCCATCCTTCAACTGCCGCTGTCCCTCAACCCCTACACCGTTCACTTTTGGTATGCTCCTCCCCCCGGAATGGGTGATGAAGAATCCATTAGGCCTCTTACTGATGATGAAGCTGATTTTGCCCACGAAAAAACCCCGGAGCTTAATGTCGGCACCGTCACCCTTACCCCCGATGGTTAACCGCTTTGTCAGTTCGATATTTTCCTTGCCGACGCCTCCAGAGATGATCCGTATGCCACCTTTCAAATCGGAGGGCTTCTCCTTAATGGTCGGTTTCTCCTCCTCTATTTGGGAGATGAGTCCTCGCTGCTTCTTGGTGTCCAGTATCACCGTCTTCTCGGCAAGGGAGATATCGATATCCTTTCTCATCTCGATGGGTTTCTCCTCTTCATCGACGAAGACGAGGGTGTGTTTGCCCACCAAGATTTCATCCCCGTTCCTGAGGATACACTTCCCCACCCTTTTCTCGTTGACGAAGGTGCCGTTCAGGCTGTTGAGATCCTCCATGACATAGCGATCCCCATCCTGTATGATCTTGGCATGCTGTCGGGAAACAGCAAGATTTTCGATCTTGATATCGTTTTTATCCACCCTTCCTATGGTTACAGTAGATTTGGTTATGGGAATCTCCTGGAGCGTTGCTTCCCTGAATTTTAGTATCAGCTTCGCCATATCCATTATCCCCCTTACACCTGCCCTTCCCCTTCCTTCTCTCCGGGGCTGGATTGTGCCTCCCCTTGTATCCACCCGCAAAACCCTCGGATTCCATCGGAGGCTTTCCTCAACCCACCGGTGATGGACAAAAGGATTCTCTCCAGCAGGCTGGCCTCCCCTTCATCCTTCTCGCAGTACAATAGGACGACGGTAATATTATCCATTCCCCCCTTGCCATTGGCCACATCGACGAGTTCCTCACAGGCCTTTTGGGGATCATCCCCGTTGCGGAGGATCATCCGCAATATCTCCTCATCCCCCACCATATCCGTAAGCCCATCGGTACAGAGGAGGATTTTATCGCGATCTAACAGCACCTCTTCATCGGCATCGATCTCGATCGTTTCCTCGGCCCCCAGTGCCCTCGTGATCACGTTCTTGTTCTTCGATTCCGCAGCTTCCGTTTCCGTAATGAGCCCCCGTCTCAGTTGCTCTTCAACCAGGGAATGATCCATGGTCAACCGTTCCAAGCGCTCTCCCCGAATTCGGTAAATTCTGCTATCTCCGACATGGGCCAACGACATCACATCGCCATTGATGAAAACCGAGGAAATGGTGGTCCCCATCCCCTGTTGCTCTGAGTTCCTTTGCCCCGCCTCATATATGGCCGAGTTGGTCAGCCGAATCCCGCCCAACATCCTGTTGGTATCTTGGGAAAACTCCTTATTGTATTCTCCCACCAACGGATTCTTTTTGTAATTCAGGTGGCTTTGTATGGTATCAACAGCCATCTTACTGGCAACCTCCCCTGCATTTTGGCCGCCCACCCCATCAGCCACCATGAACAGCCCCAAATTCTCCACGACAGAGAAATTATCCTCGTTGAGAGCCCGTACCTTGCCGACATCCGTCATCGCTCCAATTTTGAAATGGAAACTCATCGTTTCAAAATCCCAACGTCATCGCCCTCCTAACCCAAAAGCCGGAGGGCCCCCCGGATGTCCTCAAACATTTCGTTACCCCTCTGATATCTCTTCTCCGCCTCCTTCATCAATGCCTTATCGACTATTTTCAAACAACAATCCGGGATATTCGGATTATAATCCGTGGGGGACGGATGGGGTTCATTGGCAATCTGGTACATCAAGGTGGTTATGCTCTCCCCTTTGAAGGGTTTCTCTCCCGTCAACAACTCATAGAGTACGATTCCCAAGGAGAAAATATCGGAACGGCCATCTACTCGCTTTCCCGCCAATTGCTCCGGTGACATGTAGGTTGGCGTCCCCATAATAATCCCCGTCCGGGTCCGAGATGAGGTCATAACTCTCGCTATACCAAAATCGGCGATCTTGATGGCCCCATTTCTCAGGAGCATGATGTTGCCCGGCTTGATATCCCGGTGTACTACTCCCTGGGCATGGGCATAGTCCAGCGCCTGCGCCACGATTCCGCCGACCTTCAGCACTGTCTTCATGGGCAGCAGCGAATCCTTCTTCCTGTAAGGGGCCAAATCTTTCCCCTCAATAAACTCCATGGCGATGTAGGAGAGATCGTAATCCTCCCCCACATCGTATACGGTTACGATATTTGGATGGGAAAGCCGTCCAGCCGCTTCCGCTTCCTTGAAAAAACGCTCTTTTATGGGCTTTACCTCTGAATCATCTACCGCATCTCCGAATCGAACGGTCTTGATGGCTACCAGCCGATTGATCTTGGGATCCTTGCCCAGGTAAACGATACCCATCTCACCCCTTCCCAGCTCCTTGATCAATTGGTATCGACCGATCGTGGGGGCTTCACCGGCAGATTCCATCATGAGGGTTAGGTCCCTATCCCTTCTATGGACGGCCTTCTCGCCGAAGATCATGGTTTCCCCCACCTTCTTGAGGCGTTCTACCCTCTCGGCGACATCCCTGAAGCCCTCATCTTTTTCCATAATCTGCCGATAGACCGCTTCGGCCTTGTTTATCATCCGTTTCCTCTCGAAATCCAGGGCTAAATTGTACAGGATTTCCTTCATGTCCTCGTCAACGGGACATTTCCGGAATTTCTCGAAGGCCAAATCGAGCATCCCCTGCCCCTGGAAACTGAGGCCCAACATCTTATTTGTCTCGATACCATCCGCCTCGACCAGTTCCTTATCCTTTTCCGTCACCAAGAACTTCCCCGAGGTCACCCCGATATAACCCACAATCAGGACTATGGATGGGTAGAAGAGCTTGATCCAAATCCCATTATGAATAAAGAGGTATGAAGCGCCGAAGATAAAGGCAGAAAGGAGGACCCCCATGAGGATCAATCCCCACTTTGCCCTTAACCGGGGGAGAAGGAGGGAAATGAATCCCCCAAAAATAAGAATGATCCCCATTTCCGCTCCATAAGCCCATACCGGTCTGACCAAGAACCTCTTGGTGAGTATGTTGTGGATAACGTTGGCTGCAATCTCGACACCCGGGACATTCGAGGAGACAGGGGTTACGACAAAATCCCCAATGCCCTGAGCGGTGCTTCCCAAAAGGACGATTTTATCCTTAAATATGGCGGGGGAAACCTTCCCATTGAGGACGTCGAAGAACGAATAGCGGGAAAAACTTCCGTCGGGAACCCGAAAACGGATCAACAACTTCATGGATTCTTCCGCAGGGATGAGAACGCCGCTCAGGTCAATCCCCTCCCCCAAGATGATTTTGCTACCTTGATTCTCCACGTTGAGATATCTCATGACGATCTGCAATGAGAAGGAGGGATAATACCACTTCCCATATTTGATCACTAGGATCTCCCATCTCGTTGCCCCATCTACATCCACACTCCTATTGATATGCCCGATACCAGCGGAACCTACCACCAGCCCGGGGATAGGTGCCGTCAGATCATTGCCCTCCACAATGCGGTATACATCTTCTTCCCCTATTTTCGTGATATGGTTGAGGCTATTCTTCTCGAGATAGGGGGGGATGGATTCTACTGGAGGGGACAATGGGGAGTCCGTGGTGAAAAACATGGGCAGGATCACGTTACCGGCCTTCTCTACCGACGAGATTAGCTTGGAATCGTTATCCAGATTTGCCTCCGCCTCCCTGAGAAACTTCAAGAATTTTGTCATCTCCTTTGTCCGTCGGGGCTTCAGGATGCGAGAGAGAAGGATTGCCTTTAACCTCTGGATCTCCCTCAATCCTTGATTTTTCTCAGGTTCCGAAAACAGAATGTCCACCCCGATTACCTTCGCCCCGCTCTTCGTCAACAAATCTATCATCCGGGCGATGACCGATCGAGGCCAAGGCCATCTTCCCATCTTAGCAATGCTCTCATCATCAATGGAGACTATGACTACCGTGGGTGGGACATTTTCGGGCTGGTTCAATCGAGTCCTCAAGTCGAACGTCTTCAACTCAATGGACTCCAAGAAACCCCATTGGGCCCAATAGAGGCCGAGGACGATTACGGTTATAATGAACCCGATTGCGAATGTCGGGACTTTCGGCCTTCTCTTTGGCATGAGAGCCGTTCCTCAAAGCTCGGAATTAGAGGTGCCGCAGCGTCGGATCTCAAAATAGAAAAAACCAAGCAACTTTAGTCAAACCCGATTTCAACTTCGGCAGCCCGGCTGTCCCTTCAGATTTGAGATAGATAGAGAGGAAATTCTTCCTTCTCACGAACCACTATCTCATTTCTCCATTGGACCCGCGGCTTTCCCTCCGCCTCCTGCCTCAGCGGACGGCCCCCGATCACTCGAGGTGTGGCTTTATCGATTTGAAATACGGATAAAGACCTTGAGTATTCTCTCCTCTCCGGAAATCCCCTTATTATAAATAAAAACAGGGGCGCATGATCACCATGAGGTAACCAGTCTCCCCCCGCCCATTCACCTTATATCTCTATTTGGAAAGTATCTCTTCCCAATCCATAGAGAGTCAATTTCTTTATAGCAGAATAAAACAATGATTGTCAAGCCTTTTTTACTCAGGAAGCTAAATCATTTCCTGGAGTTAGCCTAAAGGGGCTTCAAGGATTCAGTGGGTGGGAAATCCACAAGCCCTTTTTCTCCATAGAGCTCGTCTTATTGCAACGGATGAAAAGGGAAACGACCACCCTCCTTCCCTCATAGAGATCCGCCCCTCCCTCCTGGGCTTTCCGGCACAAAAGGTGGTCGAATGAGTCCCTCATCACCAAATAGCCAACGGGGTTTTGGGAAACTATGGAAAAAGGGTCCCTCAACTGAAAGGTAAACTTCGCCCCGGAGACGGTATCCTCGATTACCCCCCCTATATCGACATCGAGCTCTCTCAAAACCCGTGGGGAAAGACAACCCCCGCATGGTTTATATCGGGGGAACCGTTCCTTTTCGATCAAGAGGGTTTTCAACCCCTTCTTCGCACAGAGTCGGGCCGTAGTCGAACCTGCCGGTCCGGCACCTACGATGACGACATCGTACTTCAAGACCATCCCTCGCAATAGGACCGAGTCACACGGTACCATACCAAGGGAATTTGTCAATAACGAGGCTTTCCGATATAATGAATGGGTTCGTATGTAACGACATAAATATATGCGTATCGGAAAGAATCCAGGCAAATTCCAAATTAGGATTTAATCCTTGTTTGAACTATGAGTAACGATTTAAGACGCCACATATAAATGGGAACCGAGCATGGAGAAGAAGGTACACATGGTCAGCTTGGGATGTCCCAAAAATCTGGTTGATTCGGAAGTCATGTTGGGCCTTCTATCGAGGAACCACTATATCATCACCCCTGATGAGACCCAAGCGGAAATAATTATCGTCAACACCTGCAGTTTCATTCGAGAGGCCACCGAGGAATCCATTGATACTATTCTGAAGCTATCGCACTATAAGAGGGAAGGACTCTGCCGACGCTTGATAGTCTGTGGCTGCTTGCCACAACGGTATGGCCCTCAGCTATTGGGGGAGCTCCCTGAGGTAGACCTCTTTATTGGAACAGGCCAATTCCATCTCATCGACACATTGATAGAGCGCACATCCCGAAAGCTTTACATGAACAACCCTCCCTCTTTCCTCTACAATCACCTGACCCCCCGCCTGATCTCCACTCCAAATCATACCGCCTATATCAAAATTGCGGAGGGCTGTTCGCGGTCCTGCTCCTTCTGCACAGTCCCAGGACTCAGGGGGAGATATCGTAGTAGGGACCCGGCTTCCATTATCAAAGAGGTTACCCAATTAGCTTGCACCGGCATCAAAGAAGTAGTTCTCGTCTCCCAAGATACGACTTCCTATGGCAAGGATCTGGGGAAAGGGATTTCCCTGGAAACCCTTTTGAGGGATATGGTAGGGGTCGAGGGCCTTGAATGGATTCGCCTCCTCTATGCCTACCCGCGCCCGAACCATTTTACAGAGGGGCTCATCGAGGTCATCGCCCGGGAAGAGAAGATCTGTAAATATATCGACCTTCCCATTCAGCATATCAATGATCAGATCCTCAAGGCCATGAAAAGGGGGGTTAGGGGAGGGCAATTGAAGCAACTCATCGATGAATTGAGGAAGAAAATTCCGGCTTTGACCCTCAGGACCTCCCTCATAGTTGGATTTCCGGGGGAGACGAAAGTCCACTTCCGAGAACTGGTGAAATTCGTCGAGGAGACCCAGTTTGATCGAATGGGCGTCTTTCGATATTCCTCCGAGGAAGGGACATCAGCGGCTTCATTTGGCAACCATGTACCAGAAGAGGTAAAGGAGAACCGATACCGGGAAATCATGGAAATCCAGGCAAACATTTCTTTAAAGAAGAATCTCGAGCTCATCGGAACCATTCAAAGGGTACTTGTGGAGGGGTACTGCGCCGAAAGCCGTTACCTCCTCAAGGGAAGAATGGCTTCCCAAGCCCCGGATATCGACGGCGACGTCTATATCACCAGGGGAACGGCCACCAGTGGCATGGTCAACCTTCGAGTGACCCATGCCTCTGAATACGATGTAATCGGTGAAATTTCCAGTAGTTAGGCCTTGTCGATTTGGTAATCCCATCTTCCATGGTTGGCCCTCAGAACCCCTTTCCTCGATATTCTTGAGGACACCCAGATTAAACTATCCCATCTTGGAACAGATTATGTTCACCGGTAAGTGAGGGCTCCAGCTAGTGGCCAATTCCAGCGCAAACAGGGCTTTTCCCTTGACTGGCTGGGAGGAAGAGTGATATTTTATTGTGATTTAAGGAATTAAGGGAAAGGGGGATCTATGGACGAACTCCAACCCCTGATGGTTCAGAGGCTTCGCAAGATTGATGAACTCAAGAAAGAGGGCGCAAACCTGTTTCCCAACGACTTCCGAGTGGAAAAAACGTGCGAGGATCTTGTGAACCGATTTGGCCAGGCAACCCCTGATGAGTTGAAAATGGTGAAGGAATCCTTTTCACTGGCCGGTCGGATCATGGCCATGAGGGACTTTGGTAAGGCGGCCTTCATACACATCCAGGACAGGAGGGGTAAGATTCAGGTCTATGTTCGAAGCGACAGGGTCGGAAAGAAATCTTTTGGTCTCTTTAAGAAAATGGATATCGGAGATTTCATGGGAATTACCGGGACCCTCTTTCGAACCAAAACAGATGAGTTGACCCTCTATGCCGAAAGTATCCGGCTCTTGACAAAATCCATGAGACCCCTACCGGAGAAATGGCACGGGCTGAGGGATGTGGAAACCCGCTATCGGCAGCGATATCTGGATCTCCTCGTGAATCCAAAGGTGAAGGAGATCTTCACCAAACGGACCAGGATTATCCAGCTGATCAGGCAGTTCCTTGACGCAAGGGACTTTCTCGAGGTCGAAACGCCCATGATGCAACCCATCCCGGGGGGAGCGACGGCCCGGCCCTTCAAGACTCATCACAATGCCCTGGATTTGGACCTTTACCTCAGGGTAGCCCCTGAGCTTTATCTGAAACGCTTGGTTATCGGGGGGTTCGAACGGGTTTACGAGGTCAATCGGAACTTCAGGAACGAGGGGATTTCCACCCAGCACAACCCGGAATTCACCATGTTGGAACTCTACCAGAGCTATGCTACCTTCGAAGATCTGATGACCTTTACCGAAGAGATGGTTTGTTTCATAGCTCAGAATGTCCTTGGCGGCCTGGCCCTCGAATATCAGGGGGGAAAAATAGACCTTTCTCCCCCCTGGAAGCGATTGACCGTCAAAGAAGCTATCCTTCAGTGGGGAAGGATCGATCCAAAAACCCTCCAGGACTACGACAAGGCGTTGGAATACGCCCAAGGGTTGGGAATTCCGCTGGAAAAAGGGATTCCCCATGGGAAAATCATCACCGAGCTATTGGGCGAAATCGTGGAACCGCACCTTATCCAACCCACGTTCGTCACCCATTATCCGACCGATGTCTCTCCCCTCTCTCGGAGAAATCAGGACCATCCGGATCTGGTCGATCGCTTCGAACTTTATATAGCAGGAAAAGAGGTCGCCAACGGATTCTCCGAATTGAATGATCCCGTGGACCAGAGGGAACGGTTCATCAAGCAGTTGGAGCAGAGCAACGTTGGGGAAATGGAAGGCCACCGCTTAGACGAAGATTTCCTCCATGCCCTGGAATGTGGAATGCCACCCACTGCGGGAGAGGGGATAGGGATCGATCGCTTGGTGATGCTGTTGACCGATTCCCCCTCCATCCGGGAGGTAATTCTGTTTCCCCTTTTGAGGCCCCAAAAGGAATAGATTCTCTCCAGTCACCGGGTAGTCGGGAGGAAACGCCCTCCATGCCGATGTCATACGAACTATTCATTGGCCTGAGATACTTGATGGCCAAAAGAAAACAGTTCTTCATCTCGATTAATAGCATCATTTCCATTCTCGGGGTCGCGCTCGGAGTGACGGCCCTTATTATCGTACTGGCCGTAATGAACGGGTTTGAAAAGGATATCAAGGAGAAAATATTGGGCACCTATTCCCATGTCATCCTAATGAAACACGGGGACGAGGGAATTTCAAAGTATTCCGCTTTAATTGAACAGGTAAAGGGGTATGAGCGGGTCGTTTCGGCCTCCCCGTTCGTTTACAATCAGGTGATGCTCACATCGAAGGCCAATGTCTCTGGCGTCGTCATCAGGGGGATTGATCCCGATTCCGCGGTTGAGGTAACCAATATCGGCCGTGCCATCAAGGAGGGGTCCCTCAGTAAATTGAAGGCGCAAGGGGGAGCTGGAACCATCGCTGGGATCATTATCGGAAGGGAGTTGGCCAGGCATCTGGGTACATTCCTCAATGAGCCCATCACCGTGATTTCACCCATGGGTACCATAACGCCCATGGGGATGGTTCCCCGAATGAAGCAGTTTAAGGTCGTGGGAATCTTCAACGTGGGAATGTACGAATACGATTCCTCCCTGGCGTATATCTCCCTCAAGGAGGCACAACGGTTCTTCGATATGGGAGATGCCGTTACGGGGATAGAGATAAAAGTGGACGACGTCTATAAGGCTAGGAAAGTGGCCAGGGTTATCCAAGAAAATCTCGGTTTTCCCTATTGGACCAAGGACTGGATGGAGATGAACAAGAATCTCTTTTCTGCATTGAGGCTGGAAAAGGTGATCATGTTTATCATCTTATTCCTCATTGTCTTTGTGGCGGCCTTCAACATCGTGAGTACACTGATCATGGTGGTAATGGAGAAGAACAGGGACATCGCCATCTTGAAATCCATGGGGGCAACGGCTCGGAGCATTATGAAGATCTTTATCATCGAAGGACTCGTTATCGGTGCCGTCGGAACCATTCTGGGAGCGATTGCAGGCCTGCTGGTCGCCATCAATATGGAGACGATCGCTGGGTATGTTGAAAAGATCCTGGGCTTCGAAGTCTTTCCCAGAGATGTCTATTACCTCGAGCGTTTTCCATCCGAGCTGAATCCGCCTGACGTGGTAATAATTGTTATCGTTGCGGTGATGTTATGCTTTTTGGCAACCCTCTACCCTTCTTGGAAGGCTTCGAGGCTGGACCCCGCGGAGGCCTTGCGCTATGAGTAAAAGTCCTATGGCTTCCGAGAAGGCCCTCATAAAAAGCCGAGCACAGAAATATCTCTCCAGGAGAAATTACAAAAAGGCCTTGGGGGAATTTCAAAGAATTACCAAACTGGACCCGATGGACCTCAGGTCCCGTCTGAGAGTAGGTGACCTGCTACAAAAGCTGGGAAGGGCCGGTGAGGCCGTTGCCCAATACAAGCAACTCACCCGTCACTATGCCAAAGGAGGGTTTCCTCATCCAGGCAATCTCCTTAAACAAGATTATCCTCCGAATTGATCCTTCTCAAGAGGAAATCGGTAAGGAGTTAGACGACCTCTATGCCCAGATTGATATCTCTTCCCAGATACCGGCCAAGGGACAAAAGGTCGAAAAGAAGCTTCCCGAAATCCCCCTCTTCTCCGAATTGAATCGGGATGAACTCCACCAAGTGGTAAGCCACCTTAAGGCTAAGCACGTGACCAGGGGAAGTTTCGTCTGTAAAGAGGGGGACATCCTTTTGGCCACCCTACGGGAGGGGGATTTCTTCGGTGAGTTCGGTTTCTTCTCCGATCAGAAAAGGCATGCCACCGTCAAGGCCCTGGCCGATTTGGAGGTTCTGGAAATTTCAAGAAACGATTTCGACGAAATTGCCAAAGTTCATCCTCGGATGAGGAGTATCCTGCTTAACTTTTATAAGAAACGCATTATCGATACTCTCCTGGCCTTCTCTCCCCTCTTTAGGCAGCTTCAACCGCAGGAGCGTGCCCAACTGGTTAGTCATTTCAAACTGAGGAGGGTTGGGGAAAACAGGTTAATATTCAAGCAGGGCTCCTCACCCACATCCTTTTTCGTCATCAAAAGCGGGGAGGTAGAAGTCTTTGCCTCGAAAGGGGCCGAGCAGAGGGTTGTTTTGGGCTGTCTCAGGGGAGGTGATTTCTTCGGGGAAATTTCTCTGATCTTCAACCGACCTCGAATGGCCAGCGTGAGGACCACCAAAACAACCGAACTGCTGGAATTGGAGAAGGCGGATTTCGATCATGTCGTGGCAGCATACCCCTCCATCAAGGGAACACTGGAGGCCTTTTCAAGGAAGAGATTGGAAGTAACGAGCCACATCATCTCCTCCTCCTGGACCAAGAAGGCAACGGCAACAATGGTTTAAGGTGAAAACCCCATGTGGAAAGAAGAAGAACCCTTGGAGACCACTCATCCCTTAATCCTCGTAGAAAACCTCTTTAAATCCTTTGGCCGTGCGCCAAAGAGGGTTGATGTCCTCAAGGATATAACGCTCACTTTTTCCACAGGTGAGGCGGTGGCCATCTATGGCTCATCAGGAGTGGGAAAGACTACCTTTATGCATATCCTCGGCACCCTCGATAGGCCCACGTCGGGGAGGATCATCTACCGCGGGCAAGACCTCTTTTCCATGGAAGAGAAGGCCCTTGCCGCATTTCGAAATCGAGAGGTGGGCTTCGTCTTTCAGCTCTATTATCTCCTGCCCGAATTCAACGCCCTGGAGAACACCATGATGCCCGCCTTGATCCAGGGAATGCAGAGGAGGCAAGCCGCCGTGAAGGCCGAGGAAATCCTCGTGGAGGTTGGCCTAAAGGACCGAATCACCCATAAACCTGGTGAACTCTCCGGAGGCGAACAACAGCGGGTGGCTGTGGCCCGCTCCCTCATACTGCAACCCACCCTGCTGCTCGCCGATGAGCCCACTGGAAATTTAGACACCGCAACGGGGCATGCCATTCACGATCTCCTCATGAGGTTGAATACCGAGAAGGGGGTGACCTTGATCGTGGTCACCCACAATCGTGAGATTGCCAGCCGAATACGCAGAAGGATTCAGATGGTGGACGGAAAGGTCTTTGAGGAGGTTTAATGGAGACAACCTCGATTTTCCCTATTTACAAAGGATCATTTATTTGTTATGAAAGACTACCCAAAACCGCTGCAGATTTAGATCTTGACCAGAACCTCTTTTCCAAGGAATCCATATGACCCCGGCACTCAAGTTCGGTGGGAGAATAGTGGTTTATATCCTGCTCTATCTCCTCCTATCCGGCCGGTGCTTTGGAGAAGACGAAAAGATCGTAAAAATCACCATACTAGGTAACGAAAAGGTCGCCGAGGACGTGATCAGAAACAACATTAAAAGCAAGGAAAACAAACCCCTCTCGATCCCGCAGGTCAGAAAGGATCTCAACTCCATCTATGAAATGGACTATTTTACCGATGTCATCATCGATCTGAGGGATGTGGAAGGGGGCAAAGAGGTTATATTCATCGTTGTGGAAAAACCCTCCATCCGAAATATACTGATCTCGGGAAATGTGAAGATCGAAGCCTCCAAAATAAGGGAGAGGATCGATATTACCACCGGTGCCATTTTAAATATGGAGAAGCTCAAACAAACCTCTGATAACATCAAGAAACTCTACTATTCCAAGGCTTACTACCGGGCAGAGGTCGACTATCACCCGAACTACCTGGATGAAAACCAAGTCGATATCGAATTCATCATCAAAGAGGGGGGAAAAGGCTACATTAAGAAGGTCCGATTCCAGGGTAACGAGCATTTTTCGGCGAGGAAACTCCGAAAATACATGAGGACAAAAAAGAAGGGATGGTTTTGGTGGTTAATGAAAAGGGGGATGCTGGATGAAGATATCCTCAATGCCGATATTCAAAGCCTCCAGGGTTTTTACTTCGATCACGGACACATCCAGGTTAAAATCGACAAGGCCGAGATTACCATAACCAAGGATGGGAAATGGATTTACATCGACATCAAAATCCATGAGGGGGAACGGTTTAGAGTGGGGGAGATCGACTTCAAGGGCGACATTCTAACCACACGGGAAGACCTGTTCAAAAAGTTAAGCCTTAAAAAGGGCAAAGTCTATCGCAGCTCCGTAGTCCAGAAGGACATCCAGAGGATCACCAATTTCTTTGCGGACAGGGGATACGCCTACGCCGAAATTGTCCCCCTCACCTCCGTGGATTCGGAAATGAGGCTCGCCCACATCACCTTCGATATCCACAAGGGGAAGAAGGTCTATTTCGAGCGAATCACCATTTCCGGAAATACAAAGACCCGGGATAAGGTAATCAGAAGGGAGCTCAAAGCGGGAGAAGGTGATCTGTACAGCTCAACAGCCATAAGAAAAGGTCGACGAAAGCTCAAGACCACCGGGTATTTTAAGGAAGTCGAATTTACCACCAGTAAGGGAACCCGTGATGACAAGATCAACTTGGATATTAAGGTAGAAGAAGCCCCAACAGGAGCCATTAGCTTTGGGGCGGGATTTAGCACACTGGAAGGATTGTTGGGAACGCTCACTATCTCCGAGCGAAACCTCTTTGGGTTCGGCTATAAAACCCATCTATCCGGTACGATGGGAAGCGAGAGCCAGCGATTTAAATTCGGTTTTACCGATCCCTGGCTCCTGGGAACACCCACGCGCGCTGGGTTTGATGTCTATAAAGAGGAGTCGGAAGTCTTCGATACATACAGCTCCGATGTTCTCGGAGCGGACGTCCACCTGGGCAGAAACCTGACGGACTATATATCAGCCTCTCTTGTAGGCCGAGCCGAGATGGTGGAGATCTTCGACGTCTCCCCTGATGCCTCCGATCTCGTAAAGCAAGAGGAGGGAACCAAGGATACCCACAGCCTCACCCTGGTGTTGGCGAGGGATACGAGGAATGACTTTTACAACCCTACCAAGGGATCCAAACACACCCTCAGCCTGGAGAATGCGGGAGGGATTTTAGGGGGCGACAACACCTTCTACAAGGTTGTCGGCGATACCAATTGGTACTTCCCCCTGCCCTGGAACACGGTGTTCCATCTGCGGGGGAGAGCTGGCATCGTCGAGGGATACGATGAGAAAGACGTTCCCATTTACGAGCGATTTTACGTCGGCGGCATCAATACGATACGGGGCTTCGAATATGGAGAGGCGGGACCGGAGGACGAAACCGGAGAGGTGATCGGCGGCGAGAAAATGGTTATCTTCAATTCGGAATTCATCTTTCCCTTAAGCAAGGCGATCGGCTTGAGGGGCGCTATCTTCTACGATGGGGGAGCAGGCTGGGATGAAGAATTTAGAAAGTGGAGACACGCCGTGGGGGTAGGGATCCGCTGGTTCTCGCCTGTTGGTCCCATTCGAATCGACTGGGGATATAACCTCGATCCCCAAGACGACGAAAAGCAAAGTGTTTGGGACTTCGCCGCCGGGGCTCAATTTTGAAGACGACCTTTTGGAGGGAGGAGAAATGTTTAAGGACACAACGAAGGGAAAGAAGATCATTCTTTGTGGGGTCTTGATCTTTTCCGCCTTCGGCGCCG
>JAUWDQ010000167.1 GCA_030608745.1 Pseudomonadota bacterium
GGGCCCGTTAGGGCGAAGATGGCCCCCACCTTATACGCACCTTTGGGGAAGGAAATGGAGGGAATCCCCCAAATGAACCCGGAAATTAGAATGATTACGAAAAACCTGGTCTTCTTCCTTTTCAGTCCCTTAACCACGTCACGGCCTCGCCTTTTGAACGGTTTAATTCAGACTCACCGAGACGACTTTAGAGATCCCGGGGGTTTCCATGGTTACCCCGTAAAGGGTATTGGACATCTCGATGGTCTTCTTATTATGGGTTACCAATATGAATTGGGACGTCCTGGATAACTCGCTCACCAATTCTACGAAACGACCGATATTGGCGTCGTCCAAAGGGGCATCCACCTCGTCCAGGAGGCAGAAGGGGGTGGGCTTGACGAGAAAAAAGGAGAAAAGCAGCGCAATGGCCACCAACGCCTTCTCCCCACCGGAAAGCAGATCGATATCTTGCAACCTCTTGCCCGGTGGTTGGGCTACGATCTCAATCCCCGTGGTGGAAAGGTCCTTTTCATCGGTGAGCACCAGATCTCCCCTTCCACCTTTAAACACCCTGGCGAATACTTCCTGAAATTTCTCCCTCACCGTCTCAAAGGTCTTTGAAAATTGACGGGTTGTCGTCCTATTTATCCTGGAAATAGCCTTCTTCAAGTCATCCATGGCATCCTCTAAATCCCTCTTCTGCTCCATCAGGAAATCATATCGCTCCTTCAATTCCTCATACTCCTCAATGGCCACCAGATTGACCTCCCCCAACTCATCGAGGGTCGCTCGAAGTTCATTCAGTCGCCTTTCCGCGGAGTCCCGCTGAAAATCGGGAATCCTTTCCTCGACCAATGCCCCCAAGGAAAGGCCGTGCTTTTCGGATATCCTCCCCTCCAAATGCTCCACCGAAAGGTGGATTTCGGCCATTTTGAGATTGAGCTCATTGGTCTTTTGACCAATCTCATCTCGTTCCAGCTTTAGCCGCTCATGGCCGGATTCGCTCTCCCTGAGGACTGCGGTTAACCTCTCCCGCTGTCGTTTTTGGGCTGCCACCATCCTGGTGAGAGATTTGAGCTCCTTCGTACTCTCCCGACCCCGCTTCTGGAGAACCTCTACCCGTTCCCTGGCCTCAGAGATTTCCTCCCTGACCCGCTCCACTCCCCTCAATTTCCTCGCGATCTCATCCTTTGTTCCCCCCTGGGATTGCTCCAGGTTGCTGACCACCGCCTCTATAGCCTTCATCTTCTCCCTCTGCGCCGCCGCGTTCACCTTTAAGCCGGTTACATCTCGGTTAATCTCCTCCAAGGCCACGGTCTTTGCATCCAATTTCGTCTTCAATTCCCGTATCTTCTCCTCCCCATCCCGCCTCTGATCGTCCAATTCACGCAATTGGGTGAAAAGGGCCTCCAATTCCCCCCTCCTTGTTTCAAGCTCAGATTGGAGTTGTCTCCCCTCAAATTCCACGATCTCCGACTTCTGCCTCTGCCGGGTGAGCTCTTGGGCCCTCTGGTCCAAATCCCTTTTGCAATCCATGAGCTCTATCTCCTGCTTGTGGCGATTCTCCAGCAAGCCCTCGAGTTCCCTCTCCTTTGCCGAAATGGTGTCAGCGAGTTCCCCAACGCTTATCCCCTTGAGGCGAATTTCCTCCTTTAGCCCGGATACGCTCCCCTCCAGCCCCTTAATCAACCTCCTCCTCTCAAGCAAACCGAACCCGCTTCCCTCTATACCTCCTCCCGTCAGGCTTCCATCCCTCTCCAAAACCTCTCCATCGAGGGTCACCAATATCCGAAAGTCCTTCCTCTCCCTCCACATCCTGTGGGCTCTATCCAGATTGTCGACAAGCCATATACCCTCAAGGAGAGCGGCTATGACAGGGGAAAACTCCTCCTTGACCCTCACAAACTGAGCGAGGGGACCCAACAACCCTTCCTCCTTGGATCTGTTCTCCTGCCCCGCGTCTCGAATTGAACCCTTTGGGGTGATGGGGATGAATGTCGAGCGGCCGCAACTGCGGTCCTTCAAATACCGAAGGGCTTCCAAGCCCTCTTCAAGCCCCTTTACTAAGATACACTGTAATCTCCGATCCAATGCGGCCTCCAGCGCCGCCTCAAATCGCTGCTCCACCTCTATCATGTCCCCGATTAGCCCGTAAATTCCATCCAACTCTCCTTTGTCCTTGGAGAGCATGATTGCCTTGACCCCTCTATCATAGCCCTCGTAATTTTTCTCCAACTCCCTCAGCGATTCGAGCCTCGAACCCTCCCGGTGAAGCATTTCATCCATCTTCTTCAGCTCCGATTCCTCGGCAAGAATTCTCGCACGTAAATCATCGATATCCGCCCCGAGGGACTCACGCTCTCCCTCCAGTTTCGCCATGGATGATGTGAGGGTGCTCATCCTCTCATCTGACCCGGATAAGAGTTTTTCCATCTCTTCAATCCCGCCTTTCGCCTCCCGTTGCTCTACCTCACTCCGAGCCATTCTCTTTTCCAGGCCTTCAATCTCCCTCTCCAAGCTGGAGGTGTTGTTTCTCGAGGTCGATATTTGAGAAAGAATATCCACGAGGTTGGCCTTCTCATCCTCCAGTTCGCTCGTAGTGTCCTCATTTTGGCGTTTAAAGGACTCCAGCTCCTGCTCTTTCTCCTTCAATCCCGCTTCTTCCGAAAGAATCTGCTGCCTCAAATCGAGCTTCTCCCCTTCCATCCGTGCCTTCTCACTCCTCGTTTCCTCCAGCTTGGAATTCAACTGCCCGATCTCCTCCAGGTATTGCTTCTCCAGTTGGGAAAGGCGCTCCAACTCCCGCTTGAGGACTTCGATTCCATCCTCCCCCCTTTGGACCTCGTTTTGGACGCCAAGGGCTTTCCGTTGGGCCTCATTGAACCCCTCCTCCACCTCCACCAACCTTTGCCTGGTTTGCTCGATAAAGTTTTGTGTTCTCCCTAACCTTCGGGTTACCCTCGTCCCCTCCTCCCTCAATCCAGCTAAGGCCTCTTCTATTCCTTCCCTCTTCTTCAAGAGCTCGCCATACTCCTCTGCTGCGATTCTTAAATCGATCTCCCTAATCTCCCCTTTGTATGCCTTAAACCGCTCTGCCCTCTTTACCTGCCGATTCAACCCATTGATCTGTCTCTTGATCTCCCCGATGATATCTCGAAGCCTCAGGAGGTTCTGTTCCGTCGATTCCATCTTCATCAAGGCGGCACGCTTTCTCTCCCTGAACTTGGCGACCCCGGCCGCCTCCTCGAACAACAACCTCCTTTCCTGTGGCGTTGAGTTCAGGACGAAATCCACCTTTCCCTGCTCCATAATGGAATAGGCATTCACCCCAACTCCCGAGCCTGCGAATAAATCCATGACATCCTTGAGACGGCACGGGTTTTTATTGATATAGTATTCGCTCTCGCCGGAGCGAAAGAGCCGGCGAGTCACCATGATTTCCTCATATCCCCCATATTCAGCGGGAACTCCGCCATCTTCGTTGGAGAACAGGACGCTCACCTCGGCCATTCCCATGGGCTTATTCCCATCGGCCCCGTTAAAGATCACATCTTCCATTAACCGTGCTCGAAGGTGTCTTGCACTCCGCTCTCCCGCCACCCACAATACGGCATCAACGATATTGCTCTTCCCGCACCCGTTTGGACCCACAATACCCGTAATTCCCACCGGGAAGGAGAGACTCACCCTTTCCGGGAAGGATTTGAAACCCATAATTTCCAGCTTCTTAATCTTCATTTTCACCTCCCGGGCGAGCAACGGAAGACCGTATGAAGGCGCTGGCTTCTTCGAGCCGCTTAATCGTTTGGGCCTTCCCCAGTATATCTATCACCTCAAAGAGCCCTGGGCTGGCGGTGAAACCCGTCAGCGCTACCCGGACGGGCTGGGCTACTTTCACCAGCTTAATCTCCCTCCTTTCAGCAACCCCCCTGAGCAATGATTCAACCTCTGCCTCGGACATGATCTCCATCCCCTTGAGGCCCTCTATCAACTCCTCGAAGACATCGATCGCCTCCGGCCTCAAGAACTTCTTGGCCGCCTCCTCGTCGTATTCGATCTCCTCCTTGAAAAAGAATTCTGCTTGGTCGGCCATCTCCACAAGGGTCTTTGATCTTCCCTTAAGGATGTCAACGATCTTGTTTAGTTTCTCCCCTTCGACGATGTCATACCCCTTTGCCTTTATAAAGGGAAGCACAAGGGGAACCAGCTTACTCGCCTCCCTTACCTTTACGTGATCCCCATTAATAGACCGAAGTTTTTCAGGGTTGAAGATACCTGCTGATTTCCCCACATTCTCCAGGGAGAACTTTTCTATCATCTCGCCAATGGAAAAAATCTCCTGATCACCAAAAGACCAGCCAAGCCGAACAAGATAATTCAAAAGCCCCCCGGGCAAATAGCCCATCTCTTTGTAAGCCATAACCGATTCCGCCCCATGCCGCTTGCTCAATCGCGTGCGATCGGAGCCAAGGATCATCGGGACGTGGGCAAAATGGGGAAGGGGGTAACCGAGGGCTCGGAAGAGGAGAATCTGCCTCGGCGTATTATTGACGTGATCGTCTCCTCGGATGACGTGGGTGATACCCATGGTCCCATCATCAACTACCACGGCGAAGTTATACGTGGGCATACCATCGCTCCTCTGAATGATCAAATCATCCAATTCCTCATTTTCGAAGACGATCCGTCCTTTAACCAAATCCTCCACTACCGTCCGCCCCTCCTCGGGACCTTTAAACCGCACAGCATAAGGACCATCGGGATAAGGGGAAGAGAGGTTCCGACACTTCCCGTCGTATTTCGGCTTTTTCTTCTCCTGAAGCGCCCTTTTTCGTTTCTCCTCCAGCTCCTCGGGGGCGCAAAAACATCGGTATGCCTTTCCCCGGGACAAGAGCTTCTCCACATGTTCCTGGTATATGGCTAGCCTCTTGGATTGAAGGAAGGGCCCTTCATCCCAGTTCAGACCAAGCCACTGCATGCTGTCTATGATGGCGTTGACCGCTTCCTCGGTGGACCGCGTTACATCGGTATCCTCAATTCGCAAGATGAACTTTCCCCCATGATGTCTGGTAAAAAGCCAGTTGAAGAGGGCCGTTCTTGCCCCTCCAATGTGTAAGAAACCCGTTGGGCTGGGTGGAAAGCGAGTCCTGACCTGGTTCAATTCTTCCCTCGTTTGGTGCGCTCAATGATTGACGGCTTCGTAAAAAGTCCATCTGCTGCGTTGCGCTGCATCCTTCGTCACTGCAGCGTACTTATATGTACGCCTCATTCCTCAGGATTTGCGCGCCTTGCATCTGGATCTTTTTTCTTTGCCGTCTGATTTCGACTTTTTACAATGACGTCATGATTACTATCTGCCCAAAAATGGATATCCTGTTTCAACAACTTCAATTGAAATACTATTTTACCCGTTAAACGGCAGATGTCAAGGAAAAATGAGCAGGAGTTTCCGGACTTTTGGGCTTTTCCCAACGCTCGATCGCCCAAATTCCTTTGAGCCACCCAAATAGCAATTCCAAATGTCAAAATTCAAATGTCAAATAAAATCCCAATGCTTAAATGTCAAAACTCTTAATTTCCCTCAATAGTTAAGTAGTTAGCTTGTCAAACCAGTCGATAACTCAACGACTCGAACGATCAACCTTCCCCATTTGTCATTTGACATTTGACATTCATTTGGACTTTGAGCTTTGGCATTTGTTCATTCTAATTCTTGTAACTTTTTTAGCAAGTTAGAGTAATTCCATGCTTTTTTCTGAGGAAACTCCAGAAAATGAGCGGAAACTCTTTTCTTCTCGTTATTTTACGGCAAACAGGTGGGTATTGACAAGAGGGGGTACGGGGGGGG
>JAUWDQ010000261.1 GCA_030608745.1 Pseudomonadota bacterium
GTAATCAAACCGGATACGATCCCGTACTCGTCAATCACCACCGCAAGGTGTTGCCGTTTCGATTGGAATTCACGGAATAGGCCATCGATCTTCTTCGTCTCCGGGATAAAATAGACGGGTCGGAGGTAATCCCTCAACGACTCCCCTTTCGGTTGAAGGAGAAAGTCCTTTAGGTGCAGGACGCCGACTATGGTATCCTCACCTCCCTCATATACGGGTATTCTGGAATAGCCCTTCCTTTTTAGGAACCGGAGAGCTTTATCAATAGGGGTATTTACCCCGATGATGACCATTCTCATCCTTGGGGTCATGACCTGTTCCACCCTCTTATCCCCGAAAGAAATTACGTTCTCTATCAGATCCCTTTCCAACCGGTGGACCGCTCCTTCGGAGTAGCCGATGTCCAACGCCGTTTTTAGTTCCTCCTCCGTTACCCCCGGGGAAGGGAAGGGTTTGTGGGCCATGGCACCCACAAAGAGATCCGTAATCCATCGGAGGGACCTTCGGGCAGGGCTAATAACCATGGAAAAGAGGTTTAACGGGATAGCCACCAATGGGGCAATCTGTTCAGGCCACCCCACAGCGATGATCTTGGGCATGATTTCGCCGAACAAGAGAATGAGGAGGGTCATGGCCAATACCGCCACGAGGAGTGCCATGCCACCGGAGAAGAGGTGAGAGGTGATGTTTTCGCCAAGGCTGGAGGAGGCGACGTTGACAAGGATATTCCCAAGGAGGATGGTGGCAAGGAGTCGGTGAGGATTGGAGAGCATCTTGGCCACCAGCCCTTTGGAGGGGGAACGGCTTGCGGCCATTTGCCTCACTTTGAGCCTGTTTAAGCTGAACAGGGCCGTCTCCGAGCCCGAGAAAAAGGCGGAAAAACAGAGCAATATGGCCAAGCCGATGAGCTTGATCGTCATGGAGGGAGATCTCCCATATACTCATACATAATTCTGTAACCAAAGTCCTTTTTTGTCAACAAACTCCTCCGAGGTCTCTGAAAAAGTTGCTCCTCGCTGCTCAAAATATTTTTTCGACTACTCTAAAAGAAGGTGACAGGCGAAATCATTTTGCTTTCCCTCCCACCACGATCTCGGGGATTCTCAAGGTGGGCTGCCCGCTGGCTACGGGGACGCCCTGGCCCTCTTTCCCACAGGTCCCAATGGTGAATCCGAGGTCATTTCCCACCATATCGATCTGCTTGAGGATATCCGGCCCGTTTCCCGTCAGGGTAGCCCCCCTCACCGGGTCTTCAACCTGCCCATTGACGATCAGATACCCTTCGCTCACCTCGAAGACGAAGTTTCCGTTGACCGTGTCCACCTGACCCCCGCCCATCTTATTTACGAAGAGGCCTTTATGAGTGGATCGGATGATCTCCCCTGGATTTGAGGACCCAGGGGCTATGAAGGTATTGGTCATTCTCGGAACGGGCTTGTAATGGTAGGACTCCCTTCGCCCGTTTCCCGTGGATTGAACCCCTCCCTTCCCCCCCGTAAGCCGATCGAAGAGATAACCCTTAAGTATCCCCTTATCCACCAGGGTTGTCCTCCGGGAAGGGGTTCCCTCATCATCGAAACAGAAGGATCCCCTTTTTTGGGGAAGAGTAGAATCGTCTACGACGGTGACCAAGGGAGAGGCCATCTCTTCCCCGACCCGATCCGCATAGACCGATAGGCCCTGCTGGACCAGGTCAGCTTCTAGGCCATGGCCGATGGCCTCGTGAATCATGGTCCCACCCGCCTCGCTGGAGAGGACCACCGGCATCCTTCCCATGGGGGCCTCCCTTGCCTCCAGCATCAGCAGGGATCGGTTCGCGGCGATATCAGCCACTTGTTCCGGGGAATATGCATCGAACAACTCGAATCCAATGCTCCCGCCCACGGGCTCATATCCCGTTTGGGTAATTCCATCCTGAACGGAGACGACCTGAACTAGAAAGATGGTTCCAATCCGATTGTCCTCAACGAAAACGTCCTTTGAATTGGCCACCGTCACCTTCTGATTGTAATCCCTGTAAAGGACCTTCACCTGTCTCACCCGTTGATCCCTTGAACGGGCCCTTTGGTTGGCCCTCTCCACCATGGAGACTTTCTGGGACATGGGAACACCATCTGGCAATAAACGGACCTCAAGGTTTGACGAAGAAGGTTTCGTGGCCAATTGGATATCAACTGGCTCCGCTTTAGCCCCCACGGCACTGCTCACCGAACTGGCCAATTCCAGGAGGCCTTTCTGGGAAAGTGCATTACAATACCCATATGAAGTCTTGTGATCGAAGATCACCCGCAGACCCACCCCAGCATCCGTTCCCGTAATAATCCGCTCAATCCGATCATCCTCACAGACGATGGAGCACGTGCTCGTCTTTTCGAGAAAAAGCTCGGCAAAGTCCCCACCGCGTTTCAAAGCTTGCTTCAATATCTTGGAAAAGTCGACTTCCGCAATCATCGGGACACCTCGTAATTCGTTGATGGGTATTCGATTCGGTAGATGGGTATCTCATCCCCGAGTCCCTTCAAGACCATTTCCATGTCCTTTTCCAATCCCGGTGGAACCATCACCTCCACTATTCCGCTCCGGGGATCGATGGTCCTGAGCACCCCAAGCCCTTCATAGGACTCCAGGATGAATTTCATGTACGCAATATCCCTGCGATTAATCTTGAAATACCACTGAACGGTATCCATCTCCCCTCAACTCAGCCGCCTTTCCCCTGTCAGGACGCCCCGTACATCTCCGACGAGAACCACATCCTCTATGGCGCCCTCTATGGGCACGAGATTCTTGGAAGCCCAACCTTCTATCTTCCCCGTCCTCGATCTCGTAATCTCCTTGTCCAAGAATCGAGTAACGTAATATTCCCTATCCCTGCCATTTCCCTTCCCTTGGTGCCTTCGCGTTTCTTCCTCCTTTGTCGCAATCTCCACATCAATGGTGGAAATTCCGCCTTTGGGGATGGTCCTTATCCGATATCGCTTACCCCGTTGGATCTCCCCATACACTCCCCGGCGGAAGTTATAAAAAGCTGTTAAGAAGTCATCATATACAACCCCATCGGGGATTTCTTCCTCACTTCGGATAAAGAGCCCTCTTCGATTCATCCTCCTTTTGATTAGCTTTCTTGCTCCATAATCGAAAAAGGTTATCTTTTTCCGGACCTTTTCCCCAATCACAATATCCTCTTCGAACCGAAGGGGCCTAAACCTCTTTCCCCCATCGATTACCTCCATATAGGAAGTGTAGGTATCTCGTCGGTAACGAGTCAGCCACCCAATGAGCCCCGAGGTTTCTCCCTCCAGAGTAGCCCTGTAAACCTGGTGCCCTTTACCCTTCTCGAATAAGACCCTCCCCATGGCTGCGGGTTTAAACCATAGAAAACTCATTTGATACCGAAGCTCCTCCCCTCGGAACCCGGAAGCGATGTCTTTCTCCCCCCATGCGTTCGCCTCAATCAAGGCAAGGCGGCCACGGTGGATGAAATTCATGCCATCTATGGGACGAAGAAGGGAGAGGAT
>JAUWDQ010000037.1 GCA_030608745.1 Pseudomonadota bacterium
AGATAACCCCCTTCATAAGGGTTTCGGGCCTCCTCGCTGCCATCGCCACTCCTGCGGCACAGACCTTCCCCTGATGGATGCCTGAGATCCATGAGGCAAATCCCACGGGGAGCGCGGCAAAAAAGATTTGCCAGCTCTGTACCAAGTTCAGGCTTACGGGGGTTCCCCCGAGCAATCCCAACTTAAACATGATGAGAAATCCACCTAATAACCCATATATCCCCTGGGTTCCCGGTAATACTACCAGGATCAGAAGAGAGGGAAATTTATCGGGATCTTCCGTTAACACCCCATCTGCGGCTTGCCCAGCGGTGCTGATACCGACGCTCGAACCAAAGCCAGCAAGGAAGATGGCGATGGCAGCCCCTGCGAATGGAATGGCGTAGCCGATGAAGTCCATATGTTCCTCCTTTCGATGGATTTGACGGCTTCGTAAAAAGTCCATCTGCTGCGTTGCGCTACATCCTTCGTCATTGCAGCGTACTTCTATGTACGCCTCATTCCTCAGGATTTGCGCGCCTTGCATCTGGATCTTTTTTCTTTGCCGCCTGATTCCGACTTTTTACAATGATGTCAGATTTAATGGTTTCGTTCCTACAATCCATCAGTGATGACTGTATATTTGGGATTCCTCTGAAAGGGCCTGAATTGTGTCCCTCCTCCCTGGAAAAATTTGGGGAAGAATTCTACATAATGGAGCCGGAGGGTATGGACGAATGCCCCCAGCCCGTTGATGACGATATTGAAGAGATGGCCGATGGTGAAAATTAGAATGAACATAGCCCAGCCCACATAAGGGCAGCCTAATACCATACTTCCCAAAAGGTTTACAACCATGGCGACAACCGATGTGGCCAGTCCGAGGGCGAATAACCTCAAATAGGAGAGGACATCTCCCAAATAAGAAGTAATTCCGTAGAGTTCAAAGACACCCCATGCGATCCTGAGGATACGATTGGGGGAGGTGCGGTCGGTAAGGAGGACGATAGTGAGGCTGGATAGGCCGACCATGGCCAGTCCAATGGTTTTAAGGAATGGGGGAAGGATTCCCTTGTAACCGAGGAACACTAAAACGATGGAGTTGATCAAAATGAGCCAGGCCAGGGGACTGCAGAGTGCTTCAACCAAATCTCCATTCCGAATATTTCGAACCGTCCTGATGACTAAACCGAAACAGATCTGAATAAAGCCGAGGATAAGGGCGATCAGGATGAAGGTCATAACCTGGTCCATGGGATTAAATAACATCAAGACCTCCCTACCATTTTTGAGGAAGTCAAGGGAAGGTGGAAGATAATCCACGAGATCACCGAACCACCCCCCGGTGATGGCTCCCATAAAAATGGCGGAGATTCCACCGAAAAGTAATACCCACATCAGCTTAATTTTCCCCAACGTTGCCCTGTATTTCTTGAGGAGAAAGAGAAAGGTTGCAGTAATGATGATTCCGTAAGCCGCATCGGTAAGGCAGAGGCCGAAGAAAATGAAAAAGAAGGGGGCCAAAAAGGGAGAAGGATCGAATTCCCTCGAATTGGGCATGCCATAGAGCTCAGTTATGACTTCGAAGGGGCGAATGAGCTTGGGGTTATCCAGGCAGATGGGTGGGGTCTCCCGGTCCATCTGCTCCGCCTCGACGAGGGCCAATTCATCAAATTCCCCATTGAGCTGTTCCTGGAAATTGGGCCATTTCCCCGCGGGGACCCATCCCTCAATGACGAAGGTGTCGGAAGTTTGCCCGAAGTGGGATTCGGCCTTCTTCCGTTGGAGCTGGCTCGATAGGTCGTCATAGAGGACCTGGAGATTGTGCCGGTGGTGGACCAACGCACGGCTTTTCTCACCAATGGTATGGATCATCTGGCGAAGTTCCCGGATACGGGATATCCCCCTTTGATAAATCTCCCGAGGGGTTCCCTTGAGATCCGGGAATTTCATTTCCTCGAAGCCGAAGCCTTTGAGCAGATCCAGGAGATCCTGTTTGCATGCATTATGGAAGATGATCAGCAGATACGCCCCCTCCTTCCCTTGGTGGACCGCTTCCATCTCAAAGGCTTCAGTAAGGCTCAGAGCCTTCTCCATCAACTCGGGGAGTATTTTCGGCGGAAGCAAGCCCAAAAGGATTGTCGTATATTCCGTAGGGGCGAGGTCTTCAAAAGGGACGTCTAAATCGATCCATGGCGTCAGTTGGTCCATAAGGGATTCGACCCTGCCGATCTCAGAGAACAGGTCGTTTGCTTCCTTTTCCAGGTCTCGACATTGCTGGACTACGGCCACTTCATCGAAGGCATCGACGGCTCGCTGAAATTGCTCGCGTGAAAGGATAATCTTAGGGGAGAGGACACCCGAGATCAAACCCCTACTCTCCTCGAATTGGGAGAGGTAGTTAATGGCAGACTGAATATTCGAGATCCGGGCCTCCAAACGCTCATCGGTGACTTCACCATTTTTGTGTGAGGTCGCTTTCCCTTGATCCGTTGAGCCCTCCCTAAAATCGGAAATATGGAGAGCCTCCAGGTCCTGGAGCCTTTGGAGCAGATCTGCCTGGATACCCCGATGGGCAATGATGTTCACCTTTTTCATGGGAGATATGGCCATGATGCTTACATTTCCTTCATGATGTGTTTTACAGCCTCATCAATATTTTCCTGGCCCATTTCTCGTATACGTGCCAGCCCCTTCCTTGCCCTCTCCCTCAATCTCTCTATTTCGCCCTTAGCCTCTTCAGTTGCCCTTTGTATGGCCTCCTTCTCCATTCGTGTCGAGGCCTTTTGTTGTTCGTCGATCTTATCCGCGGCGCCCCTTCTGGCTTCCTCGAGGGCTATTGCGGCCTCCGATTCCGCCTTCTTTATCATCTCTCGTGCCTTATCCTCGGCCTTCTTGATCTCCTGGATGAGTTTTAGCGCTACCATTCCCGCCCCATTTAGTTGAGGACCTCTTCCGCCGGCTCCTCCTTCCCCGCAGGTTCTTTTTCCTTAATGGGGGTTATTTTTTTCGCGGCTCCCTCGACCCCTTTTCCCATCTTGCAGGTTCCATCGAAAAGCCCCCCCTCTTCGATCACCAAAGTTGGCGTAATGATGTTTCCATAGAGCTTTCCTGTGGAATGAATCTCGATTTTAGCGGTGGCGGAGATGTTTCCACTCACCTTCCCATCAATGAGGAGACTGCTAACATTGATCTCTGCGTTGACGGCCGCCGTCTCACCAATGATGAGGATATCCCCGGAGAAAATCTCCCCATCGAACTTACCGTCAAGCCTTGCCATTCCCTCGAAGCCCATCTTCCCTTCGAATGAGGTATTCTCGCCGAGAATGGCCTCCACATCACCCGATTTGGTATCACCCTTTAGCTTCATTCAAACCCCCCTTTCCCCGATTGTGAAGCTCCCCGCCCACAGGGCGGGGCTTCCCGGAAATGAAATGTTATTTTCAATTGTGCCCCTTGACCCCGCCTACAAGGCGGAGCTTGCGGGGCACTTGCCGGCCACCCCCGTTTTTCGTAATTGGATGGGTTGAATCGGCAGTAAATCTTTTTTTCCTTTAAGGTAATATTCCCGGGTTTCGGTTCCTAACCCGCCAGATGCTCCGTTTTGAGCCTTCCTTCGTAATTACAGCATCTGGTGCTTCAGCCCAAGAATAAAGCACATTTGAGAGGAAATTACAATAATGAAAGTATTCTGGAGTTTCCTGACTTTCTGGTGGACTTCGTTGTCCATGAGCGTAATTTGCAGATCATGTTTCTGTGGTGGTGGTGGCCATGATTATCTCGATGATTCTCTCCAGGTCCTCCTCGGAATAGAACTCGATCTCGATTTTGCCCTTCCTTCCCTTTTTGGGTATCCGAACTTGGGTGCCGAGAAATTTTTTCAGCGTCTCCTCTAAAAACCCAAGGTGTAATTCCTCCTCGCTAGCAGGCTTCACATCCATATCCCTTTTCGACCTTTGGGCATTGAGTCTTTTTACCAGTCTCTCGGTCTCCCGCACGGAAAAGCCCCTTTTGATGACCTTGGCACAGGCCGTCTTCTGTTCTTCCGGGCTATTCAATCCGAGCAGAGTTCTTGCATGTCCACTGGAAATGGATTCGTCGGCGAGATAATCCTTAATCTCTTGAGGCAACTTGAGGAGCCTTACGGCATTGGCCACCGTTGCCCTATCCTTGCCGATTCTCTTGGCCATCTCTTCCTGGGTGTAGTGGAATTCCTCCATTAACCTCTTGTAGGCCTCCGCTTCCTCTAAGGGGTTGAGGTCTTCCCTTTGAAGGTTTTCGATCAGGGCCAACTCCATTGCCTCGGCGGTGGTGGCGTCTCTCACGATGACGGGAACTTCCTTTATCCCCGCCCTTTGGGCTGCCCGCCACCGCCTTTCCCCGACGATGAGCTCGTAACCCCCATCCGTCTTTCTGACGATTAAGGGTTCAATTATTCCCTTTTCCTTAATGGAGTTGGCTAATTCGGTCAATTTCCCCTCATCGAATCCCTTTCTGGGTTGATATCTGCTGGGGGTGATCTCTTCAATGCCGCAGGAGAAGAAATTCTTCCGGTCCTCCTTTTCGATATCGGGGATTAAGGCCCCCAAGCCTTTTCCCAAAGCCGGTCGTTTAGCCACCATAGACCTCCCCGTTGAGTAAAATCTCCTTGGCGAGATTTAAATAGCTTTCAGCCCCCTTCGAATTAATATCATAAAGGAGAATCGGTTTTCCATGGGAAGGAGCTTCGCTTAGCTTCACATTTCTCGGGATGATGGTCTTAAATACCTTATCCTTGAAGTGGTTTCGGACCTCTTCAACCACTTGGTGGGAGAGGTTATTTCGAATATCGAACATCGTCAACAAAATGCCCTCGATCTCCAGGTCTGGATTCAAGTAACGTTTTATCAGTCGAATGGTTTTAAGAAGCTGGGATAAACCCTCCATGGCGTAGTATTCACATTGGAGGGGAATAATCACTGAGTCAGAGGCAGTGAGGGAATTGATCGTCAAAATCCCGAGGGAGGGGGGACAATCGATGAAGATATAGTCATATATACCCTTTACCGCCTGGAGGACCGTATCCAGCTTTCTCTCCCTGGCGAGTTCATTGATCAACTCAACCTCGGCCCCGATGAGATCCGAGTCAGAGGTAGCGATCTCCAGATAAGGTATTTCCGTCCCCCTGATAATCTCGTCCATGCCATATCCCTGGATGAGGATGTGGTAAATATTCTCCTTTATCTCATCCTTTTGACATCCAACCCCGCTGGTGGAATTGGCTTGGGGATCGATATCAACCAAGAGCGTCCTTTTCTCCGCAGCGGCGATAGATGCCGATAGGTTAACCGCCGTGGTAGTTTTACCTACCCCACCCTTCTGGTTAGCGATGCATATAACCCTTGTCATCTCTTAATCGGCTACAGTTTCTCCAACGTGTACAAAGATTAATCCGTGGGTTTTACTATAACTGTTTTAAATTATTCGGTGTTTTATTCTTGTGGCTTAGCTGAAATATAGCATAAAGTGGGCACTTTGAAAAGCAAAAAATTGGCGAATAGCGCCGTTATGCTCGTAACCGGGAGCTCTTTCTCAGGGTTTTGTCGAGCAAGACTCCTTTGGGGCGAAGAAGAGAAGCGTTCGGCGGGCATCGATGAAGGGAAGGGTGAATGAAATCACCCTCTGAAGCCTCATATTCAATCGTGCTATCTCATTATCCTTGAGTGCCTCTCTCGCCCCGATCTTTCCTTTCATGGCGATAATGATTCCCGTATCTTTGATGAACGGCCGGGCTATCCGGAGGAGGGCGTCCGGGCTACCAAAGGCCCTCGAGAGGGCATAGTCAAAGGATTTGCTAAGTTTATCCGCGATCCCTGGATCTGGGAGGTGGGCGTGAACGGCATCTATACCCTCCAGCCTCAACTGCCGAATGAGGTGTTTTTGAAAAGAGAGTTTTTTCTGAGACGAATCGATGGAGATCACCTTCAAGCTTGGATCAGAGATCTTGAGGACGATACAGGGAAAGCCGGCTCCGGAACCTATATCCAGCAGGGAACATCCTTGGGAGAGGTATGGAGAAACGGCCAGGGAATCGAGAAAATGTTTGACGACGATTTCAAAGGGACGCCTGATGGAGGTGAGGTTCATCTTTCGATTCCACCTCATCAATTCCTCCAGGAAGAATTCGAGGGCCTTCACCTTCTCCTCGGAGAGTTCTACCCGCAGCTCCCTGGCACCCTCCCATAGAACCTCATTGAGGTCTTGCCTCATGCCTCGTCTCCTGGAGAGGTCCCCCTAGGTGTATATCACAAAAGGGAAGACGCGTCCACGTAATGGCCGCTTCATCTGATCCAAAGGCTCCATCCGAGGTGGTAACAGTAAATTTGGGTATGGGTATCCAGCTTCTCCAGCAGATTTACGCTCATGGACAACGGTGGTCCCTTGAAACTTAGGGGCCTTCATCTGTTATAGGGTTGACTTTGGATCTTCCTTTCTATATTAAAATAACCATAGTTTTCGCGCGAGTTTCGAACGGTGTAATATGCTTGCTTCGAAAAGGATGATAGGTGCCGCCGTTATACTATCCATGTTCCTCGGGGGCTGTCTGGGGAAGAAGAGGGGATGGAAGGAAACCGAGGCCAACCCAGCCCCCCTGTATGAAAAGGGATTGGCGTTATACAAAAAGAGAAAGTATAGCGATGCCCTCGAGGTATTTAATGAATTGAAGAGTAGCTTTCCCGGCGAGGACCCCTACTATACCTGGGCGGAATTGAAGGTCGCTGATTGTCATTTCTTTAAGAAGAAATATACGGATGCCATCAGCCATTACGAGGAATTCAAGAAGTTTCACCCCTTCCATGGGGATATTCCATATGTTATTTTCCAAATCGGGTTGTCCCATTTCAATCAGATGAAATCCATAGACCGGGATCAAGGTGCTACCAGTAAGGCGTTGTCAAATTTTGAATTTGTCATAACCAATTATTCAGCCTCCATCTTTGCCGAGAAGGCACGGGAAAAGGTGAAAATATGTAGGAAGAGATTGGCTGAGAAGGAATTATACGTAGCTAAATTTTATTATAAGAAGAAGAGGTATCAAGGGGCCAAGGCGAGGCTCGAGGCCGTGGTGAAACTCTATCCGGAAGTGGATATTCTCGACGAGGCCTTTTTCTATTTGGGAAAGTCTCACCTGAAACTAGGGGAGACGAATGCGGCGAGGGGGGTTTTTAGGGACTTGGTTCAAAATTATCCCGATAGCAAGTTTTCGGATGAGGCTAAGAAAAAGTTGCAGGAACTACCAGAGGAGGAATTGACATCAACGGGAACTGAGGCAACCCATTGAACGGAGGAGAGAACTTCCTTGTCTCCTTGTTTTAAAGCTTGTAATGTGATCGCTTGATGGCCTGAACATTATTCTGATATTTTTGGCTTTAACATGAAGTTGGCTATGATTTTAACGGCCTTCCCCTGTGTATTGATTGGGGTTTATCCCAGGGTACTGTTCTGGTTGCTTCACTCCCACCCGGTTCACTATTATTCCCACACCCCATCCCACGTAGTGGGAGTCCTTCAGCTTTTCCTGCTGACAGATTTGGTATTTATGGTGGCCAAAGCTGCCTTTTCACCTCACGAGGGAATCGTTCTCCATGGGTTGATCTGTTTTCTGGCATCCTAAGGGGATTCACTTGTTCCTTCGCTTCAATGCTTCCGTAATGACCCCTCTCCGCCACATTGGGTTCAGGGACAACGGTTTTTCTCCTGAAACCCTATAAACCCAATAAACCAAGCAACTCACAAAGTTTCCGATGAGGCTACATTGACAATGATAAATAATTTCAATAAAATTAAACATTTGGTAAAATTAGGGTAAGGTTTATTTCCCACTGACCGCAGGCAACGATGTTCGATAATCTATCGGAGAAATTACAGGGTGTTTTTAAGAAGCTTAAGGGCCACGGAAAGCTGAATGAGGGAGATATCAAAGCAGCCCTGAGGGAGGTGAAACTCGCTTTATTGGAGGGCGATGTCCATTTCAAGGTGGTCAAGGATTTCATCGACGCCATCCATTCACGGGCCATAGGTCAGGAGGTCATGGCGAGTTTAACCCCTGCCCAGCAGGTGATTAAGATTGTTCACCAGGAGCTGGCATCCTTGATGGGGGATGGGGAGCCAAAAATCCGTCTATCAGGGCAGCCCCCTATCCCCGTCATGCTGGTTGGGCTCCATGGCTGCGGAAAGACGACGACGGCTGCCAAGTTGGCGGTATACTTCAAGGAGAGGCACCGATTTCCCTACCTGGTACCGGCCGACGTTTACAGGCCAGCAGCTATTGAGCAGCTTCAGCTTTTGGCAAAGGAATCGGGGATAGAATTTTATGAATCCAGTCCGGTGGAAAGCCCTCTGGAGATCTGCCAACGGGCGAGGCAGAGGGCTCTGGCAGGGGGTTATGACCTCATGTTCGTCGATACTGCCGGAAGGCTCCATATCGACGAGCCCTTGATGGGAGAACTTCGGGAGATAAAGGGTCAATTGGACCCCAAGGAAATCCTCTTGGTGGCCGACGCCATGACGGGTCAAGATGCGGTCAATATCGCCAAGGCCTTTAACGATGCCCTGGACATTGATGGGGTTATCCTCACCAAAATGGAGGGTGATGCAAGGGGAGGTGCCGCCCTCTCCATCAAGGGAGTAACGGGAAAACCCATAAAATTCATCGGCACCGGGGAAAAACTGGACGCATTGGAGGTGTTTCACCCCGACCGGATGGCCTCTCGAATCCTGGGAATGGGGGATGTCCTTTCCCTGATCGAAAAAGCCCAGGCCTCCTTCGATGAGCAGAAGGCCGAGGAACTGGAGAGAAAGCTGAGAAAGGAGGCCTTTACCCTGGAGGATTTCCGGGATCAGATTCAGCGGATCAAGAAGATGGGATCCATTGAGAGCATCCTGAATATGATTCCCGGGATTGGGGGGTTGAAAGGCCTGAAGGGAATTCAATTCCAGGAGCAAGAACTGGTGAAGATTGAGGCCATTATCAATTCCATGACTCCTAAAGAACGACGGAATCATGGCATCGTCAATGGAAGCCGACGATTAAGGATAGCTAAGGGGAGCGGGACAACGGTTCCAGACGTTAACAGGCTTCTCAAACAGTACACGCACATGCTCAAGATGATGAAGAAGTTGAGGAAAGGAGGAACGAAGGAGCTTTATAAGATGTTGCGGATTTAGCTTACCGTGGAAAACCAGGGGAGGTGATGCAAAAGATGGCTATTGTCATGAGGCTGGCACGCTTTGGCAGCAAAAAAAATCCGTTTTATCGGATTGTCGTCTCGGATTCTCGTTTCCCGAGAGATGGTCGGTTTATCGAGAAGATCGGAACCTACGACCCCAATAAGGACCCCGCTGAAATCCATATCATGGAAGACAGGGCGATGGAGTGGTATAAAAAGGGTGCCCAGCCCAGCAAGACGGTCAGAAACCTGTTAAGGCAATCTGGGATCTTAAAAAAATTGGCGTAGGGAGGTGGGAGTTTGGTCGATCTCCGATGGCTACCGTTGCGAAGGCAATCTATTTCAAGGGGGAAGGGTGGAATGAAAGAGTTAATCGAATACATCGCCAAAGCTCTCGTGGACTACCCAGATCAAGTGAAGGTCTCCGAAGTTGAAGGGGAGAGGACCTCTGTCATCGAGTTGACCGTTGCCAAAGAGGATTTGGGCAAGGTGATCGGTAAGCAGGGCCGGACGGCTCGGGCCATAAGGACGATCCTGAGTGCCGCATCGACTAAGATCAAAAGACATTCCGTTTTGGAGATCATCGAATAAATCCCAATGAAAGGCCAGTACATCATCATCGGGAGGGTTTCGGGACTCCATGGAATAAAGGGTAAACTCAGAATCCGCTATTACAACGAGACGCGGTCTGATTTCTTATCGTATCGGAAGGTCTATTTGGAAGACAGGGATGGCCATGTCCAGCCCTATGAGATTCAAGAGGCGAAAATCCACAATAAATTCATCTCGGCCCGATTAAAGGGTTGTGAAGGAATTGCCGATGCGGAGAAACTGATCGGTTCATCGGTTTTGGTAAAGAGGAAAAACCTTCCTCCCCCGGAAGAAGGGGAGTATTATTGGTTTGAAATTATCGGAATGGATGTGGTTACCGACGAGGGAAGACCACTGGGAAGGGTGGAGAAAATACTGCCTACGGGGAGCAACGATGTTTATCTCGTTCAGGGGAGCGGAGGGGAGTGGTTGATTCCGGCCACTGAGGAGGTGATCGTACGGGTGGACAAGAATAAGGGGCAAATGGTGATCCACCCCATAGAGGGGCTGTTGGAGAAATGATTCGCTTCGATATTCTCACCCTCTTTCCGGATATGTTCCAGTCTCCCCTTGCATCAAGCGTATTGAAGAAGGCTATTGATAGAGGGGTTATCAAGGTCAGGGTCTTTAATATTCGCGATTTCACCATGGACAAACATCGTGTCGTCGACGACTCCCCCTATGGTGGTGGGAGTGGCATGGTTATGAAAGCCGGGCCGATCGTGGAGGGCATTGAGCGGCTCAAATCCACCAATGGTTCACCGAGGGTTATCTTGATGACTCCACAGGGGGTACCGTTCGATCACAGTCAAGCAAAGAGGCTCAGTCAATACGACCATCTCCTTTTCGTCTGTGGACGATACGAGGGGGTGGATGAGCGAGTGAGGGGGTACGTCGACGAGGAGGTCTCCATTGGCGATTATATTTTGATGGGGGGAGAGCTGGCCGTAATGGTCGTCATTGATGCCGTTTCCCGTTTCGTGCCGGGAGTGTTGGGCTCAGAGGAGTCCGTCTTGGAGGAATCCTTTGCCAATGCCCTGCTGGAATATCCCCAATACACTCGGCCTCGAGTTTTCAGGGGAAAGAGGGTCCCTGAAGTCTTGATATCGGGGGATCATCGGCAGATTACCCATTGGCGGAGGAGGGAGGCATTGAAGAGGACTTTCATACGGCGCCCTGATCTCCTGGAAAAGGTGAACCTCTCGGAAGGTGATCTCGCCCTCTTGGAGGAGATAAAGAGGGAGGAGAGGGAAGCAAGGGATAATTAAGGAGTGCCAGGGAAAACTAATAATAACGGTAAAATATACGTTGGCTTAGTCCATTATCCTGTTTACGATAAGAACAAGAATATCGTCGCCACTGCGGTGACGACGGTGGATATCCACGATATCGCCAGGTCCGCGAAGACCTTTGATGTGAGAGGTTTTTATGTCATTACGCCTCTGGAATCCCAGAACCAGTTAGTGCAGCGGGTTCTTCGGCACTGGGTCGAGGGGACAGGGGCCACGTATAATCCTACCAGGCAGGCTGCCCTCTCGTTGGTCAAGGTGGAGGAATCCATGGAGGGGGCCATTGGGGATATATCCGGGCATTGGAAGTCAGGGGTGAAGGTTGTTGCCACCGGGGCTCGGTCCCAACGTGGAAATATCGGTTACCAGCAGCTTAAGGAGATTTTATCGGAAGCCTCGCAGCCATTCCTGTTACTATTCGGTACCGGTTGGGGTTTGACGGAAGAGGTCATGCGGAATTGCGACTATATCTTGGCCCCTATTGAGGGATCTCATTACAACCACCTCTCCGTTCGCTCCGCGGCGGCTATTATCCTAGACCGACTTCTGGGTCGCGGATAGGGCAGATAGAAGGAGGAGAAGATGAATCACATGGAAACGATTGAGAAGGAACAGATGAGGATGGATCTGCCCGATTTCGCCGTCGGGGATACGGTTAAGGTACATTTCAAGATCGTCGAGGGGGAAAAGGAGCGGATACAGGTCTTCGAGGGGGTGGTCATCAGAAAGAAAAAGGGGGGTGTTGGGGCAACCTTCACCGTGAGAAAGGTTTCCTATGGGATCGGCGTGGAGAGGATTTTTCCCAGTCATTCACCGAGGATCGAAAAGATTGAGATCGTAAACCGCGGAAGGGTTCGGAGGGCAAAACTTTACTATTTGAGGGAGTTGAGGGGGAAAGCAGCCCGCATAAAGACGAAGAAGCAAACCCGGTGATGGGAGTACTCAATGGTCGCCAGCCGACGGGAGCAACTCACCTTTTGCCATCTCCCCCATCAGACCATGGACTTCTTCGAAGGCCAATGCTACGGGGCCGGCTACAGAAATATCGCCGGAATCGATGAGGCCGGCAGGGGGCCCTTGGCCGGGCCCGGTGTGGCAGCGGCCGTGATTTTCTCGAGGGGATGGATTGATGAGGAGATCACCGACTCCAAGAGATTGTCCCCCCAAAAGAGGGAGGAGCTATACGGTAAAATTCTCGGCAGTTCCCGATCCATGGGAATCGGGGTGGTGGATCAGGGTGAAATTGACCGGATAAATATCCTTCAGGCAACCTTGAAGGCCATGGAGATGGCCGTAGCTAAGTTGTCCCCCCCTCCCGATTATCTCCTCGTGGACGGGATACATGGTTTTCCCACCCAAATTCCCCAGCGGCTCATCAAGAGGGGAGATACCATCAGCATTTCCATCGCCGCCGCATCCATCGTTGCTAAAGTCACACGAGACCGCATGATGATAGAACACCACGAGAGATACCCTCAATATAATTTCGCCAAGCATAAGGGCTACGGAACGAGGGAGCATTTAGAGGCGATTAGAAAATTTGGATGCTGTGAACTTCACCGGATGACCTTCAGGGGGGTTAAAACCCACACAGGACCGACTTGAGGTGGGAGATGCAAGGGGACAGGAAGGAAGTTGGCAAGCGAGGAGAAGATGCAGCGGCTAAATATATCAAGAAGAGGGGATATAAGATCGTGGAGCGCAATTTCACCTGCCCGTTGGGCGAGATGGATATTATCGCCTTGGAGAGAAAAACCCTCTGTTTCATTGAGGTGAAGACACTGTCCGGGAAAAACTATGGTCCGCCTGAAATTGCGGTCAATATCTATAAGCAACACAAGCTATCGAAGGTTGCGCTGGCATACCTCAATCAAAAGCATCTTCATGATATAAAGGCCCGTTTCGACGTCATCGCCGTTACCCTCTCCCCAGAGGATGAAAGGATCGAGCTGATTAAGGATGCCTTCGATTTGAGGTATCCAGAACTCTATGATCGATAATATCCTCCCCTTCCCCTTCAACCCCACATCTTGAGGAATCAAGATACATCTCGCCTGAGACTCGGATGTAACCTGTCGCTTGCGTAGTAGCCATCGATTTTCTCCTCTTTTTGACTTACTCCATATTTCTGCAATAATGATATTGGAGGAGAGGAATAAAGTGGAAATCTATTCTTAAAGCTGTCTTACACCTTCTTTGATTCGCTTTCCTTCCTCTCAGTCAAAATCTCCTTTATTCCTGCAATAGAGGCTAATACTCCGGTTGCTTCATAAGGTATGAATACCTTATTGGCACTTCCCCTTGCCATCTCCTTTAGGGCATCCATATATTTTATGGCGATCAAGTCATTGGTGGGCTTTCCCTCATGGATGGCGTTATAGACCAATTTTATGGCCTCCGCCTCTGCCCTTTGGACTTTCAAAATGGCCTCAGCCTCTCCTTCAGCCGAAAGGATGGCCGCCTGTTTCTTACCCTCTGCTTTGGCAATTGCCGCATTCCTTTCACCTTCTGCTGTTAGTATGGCTGCTGCCTTTGTCCCTTCTGCCTCAGTAACGGTAGCCCTTCTCTCCCGTTCGGCTTTCATCTGTTTGGCCATGGCATCCTGTATTTCCGTAGGTGGTTCGATGTTCTTCAGCTCTACCCTGTTTACCTTAACTCCCCACTTATCCGTCGCCTCGTCGAGAATAGTACGAAGCTTGTTATTCACCGTCTCACGGGAAACCAGGGTCTCATCCAGCGCAAGCTCCCCCATGACATTTCTTAGGCTGGTTATGGTCAACTGTGTTATGGCAAAACCCAGGTCCACAATCTCATACATCGCCCTGTGTGGATCGGTTATCTGATAATAGACTACCGTATCTACAGCCATGGTTACGTTATCCTTGGTAATAACGGGTTGGGGTTCAAAATCCACGACCCGCTCCCGCAAATCGACAAAGGTGCTAGATGCACCCCCACTAACCATCGGCCTGACTCTATCGATGAAAGGCCAGATAAAATTGACACCGCTTTGGGCTACCCGATTGAATTTTCCCAGCCTTTCAACAATAAGCACATTGGCCTGCTTGACGATTTTAATCCCTTTCTTCCCTATCACCAAGGCCAAGATAATCAGAACAATGATCAAAATTATATTAGCTTCCATGATCTATCCCTCCTCTTTTGATTTCAGTTTTTCCACCAATACCTTATTTCCCACCACCCCCTTTACTCTCACCACCTCATCCTGGTCTATTCTTCCCTCCTCGCTTATTGCCGACCAGGTCTCACCCCCAATCTTCACTAACCCCCATTTCGATTTCCCTTCTACCACCTGCATCACCAGTGCTTCTTGACCAATTAATGCCTCTATGTTTGTACTGATACCCACCCCCTTTCTAAAGAGAAACTGTTTAAAAATGGTCCGGGACGAAACTATCAGGATGAGCGAGACGAGAAGAAAAGACAACATTTGGTAAACTGAGCCCACTCCTAAAAGGGCAAGACCTGCTGCCAAAAAGGCTCCTACCCCAAACCACAGAAGTAAGAATCCCACCGTAAATATCTCGCCGATGATTAATCCAATCCCCACCAAGATCCAAATGTGCCAATCTCTTAAGGGGAAAGTGCTGGGCGCCAGATTTACTGCTTTCTCCGTCCAGGGTATGGGGAGTTTCTCTGTCTTTATCCCCTGAAGATGGAACTTCGTCAAAAGTTCCTCCAAATTCTTGGCCTCGTGCTCAGCAACTTTTAGCCTAATCGCCTCTTTGGTGGTCAAGGTGAGAAGTTTACCTTTCTCCACCACCCCCTCAATCTTAACGTCTGGATCGACCATAGCCTCGGCAATATCCCCAGGATGGTTGTTCGCCTCTGCCGTAGATTTCATCTCTTTTCTAAAGTAGG
>JAUWDQ010000024.1 GCA_030608745.1 Pseudomonadota bacterium
CCCATATCTCTTGATATGGCTGCCTTCAATTTAACAGGGCAGGGGATGAAGCGGAACGCAGCAGATGGACTTTTTACGAAGCCGTCAAATAAACCACTTAACAAAACGGAGGAGAAAAGAACGACCGTCCCTCCAAAACTCAGCTGGGTTATCCGCAGGAGACAAGTGAAAGAAAATGGGAAAATCCTTGATTTTTCTGATTTCTTCGATCATAATGATCCGTATATAGTTTGAGAAACAGCAGGGGAGCTTATGATTGTTGAATGTGAAGTTTGTCAGACTAAATATAACATAGAGGATTCAAAAATTACGCCGGAAGGCGTGAAGGTCCGGTGCGCGAAGTGTAAGCATATCTTTGCCGTTACACCCACTTCAGCTGCTCCAGCTGCTCCACTTACTCCGCCTTCGCCGCCCACCCCACCCACTCCCGAGCCGGCTGGGGGTGATTTCCTCCAGGATTTCGAATCCTTCGAAAAATTTCACAAGGACTTGATGGATGTTCCCGGCCCCGAAACAGGGCCTCCAACGGATGAGGAGAGCCCCATTGAGCGGGAAATAGTTGCCAAGATATCCCAGGATACGGGGGAGGTATCTATTCCGGAGGACTTGGGCATCGCCGAGTTCCCCACCGAGGAATGGCCAAGCCCACCCCTCGATCAGCAGGGGCAAGCGGAATCCATGGAAGGGGAGACGGATGCCCCCACCTTCGACATGACGGGATTGGAAGATCAAGAGTATTTCGAACGGCCGAGGACAACCCCCAAGAGGAGAAAAACATCCAGGACCTTCGTGTTATTCGGCATCCTCATCATCTTGGCCGGGGTGGGATATTACCTCTGGAGTGAAAGGGAGATGCGGTTCAGCCTCCCTGGGAATATTGAGAATATCCCGTCCTTCTTTACATCCATCCCTGAAAAGCTTACGTCCCTGTGGGATAATATAAGAGGCATAGAGAGAGGGAGTCCAAGCATTTCCGACCTGGAAGAATATAAGGATACCATTGGTGAAGTTCCGGTTTTCGTGGTCACGGGCAAGGTATTAAATGATACCAACAAAGTGAAGAAGCACGTGAAGATCAAGGCTGTTTTATATAACGATAAGAACGAGATTTTGGATGAGAAACAGACCCTGTGCGGAAGCTATTTCACCAGGGAAGAGCTTAAGAACCTTCCCCCCCGGTTTACGAGGGGCGACTTCAAGATCCGGCCTCCAATGCCGAGCCAGATGCGCGTTGCTCCCGGGATGACCATCCCCTTTATCGTTATCTTCCCCAATATATCCCCTGATGTGCAGGAATATGAAGTAGAAATCGTTGACGCCCCGAATGCCTAGATCCGGTGTCGGACCGTGTTTGCAACCCCTTCGCCTATCAGGACTTCTATCGAGGTGCTCATGAAGTAACTGATCTGCTGGCCTCCTCCGACGATATCGACGGGATAAAAGATGCAACCCGGAGGCTGCTGCTTACCCTCTATATCCCGCAACTCTTGAGACACATCCAGATTCTCAATGATGGGCCCTACCTATTGAGGGGGATTTTGCGAAGGTTCGCCATTGAACAGATGTAAGTGCTTCAACGGAGCACCGGTATGGAGGGAATAGCCCTCGAGATACCGGGTCCGCCCCGCCTATCGAAACTCTTATTTTTCATTTCCCCGTACGGATTGCTTCCTTATCAGCTCTTTTTCTATGGATCAGCATTGGACCAGCTCGCCGTGGAAAACAAGCACCCCTCTCCTTTCGCTTCAGTACTTCCCAAATGACCCCTTGCGGGTTCACAGCAGCTTGTTATTCACCCCTTCCAGCCGAGTTCGGGTGCTGTGCCGTGTTGCGGTCGGAAGGAAGCAGGGGCGAGGGCAGAGGTAAGAGGCAGGAGGAGGGGGTAGACAGTAAGCAGTATGCGGTAGGCAGGTTTAAGGGAAAAGTGTGTCTTTGATCTCTCCTCCTAGATGACCCTTGTCCCTCAGATTGTGCTCATGGACAAGGGTGTTCTCCCGAAACCCGGGAAACTCCAGGCTTGAATCCCTTGAAAAAAAAGGCTCTGCGTGTTAAGAGAATTATTATGAAACTCCGATTGGGGGCCAATTGGGATGTTTCACTTCTTGACGCACTGAGAGGGACATCGGTGGATGCCCTCTTTGGCAAACTTCCCTTCGATGTCGTGGGGGGAGCGAGACCTGGGTTTGTCCTGCCCCAAGTGGATCGAAACGATGTGAAACAATATATACAGGCCTGCCACGAAAGAGGTTTGGAATTCAGCTACTTGCTAAATGCCCCTTGTCTTGGAAACCTTCAGTATTCCAGAAAAGGTTATGGAGAACTGGTCGATCTTCTGGAATGGATCGACCAATCCGGTGCGGATTCGGTCACTGTGGGCATGCCTTACCTCATTGACCTCACAAGAAAACGTTTCCCTCGACTCAAGGTCAAGATCTCCACCACGGCCCGGGTCAATACCGTGAGGAAGGCCCTTCAATATGAAGCGATGGGGGCCGAGGAGATCATCATCGATGAACATATCAATCGCGAGTTCAAAACCTTGGAGGCGATCAGAAAGGCAGTAAGGTGCAACCTGGAGCTGATCGTCAACAATATCTGTCTCTGGCAGTGTCCATATAATTACGAACATGTCAACCACGATGGCCATGCCTCAAGGGAGGGGGAGGAGGAGGAATATTGCTATCTCCAGTATCCGGGTTACCTCTGCCTTTACAGGAAATTGATGGAACCGGTGGAACTTCTGAAATCCCCCTGGATCAGACCAGAAGATATCTCCCACTACGAGGAAATTGGTTACGATCATTTCAAAATCACAGAGCGATTTAAACGCACCCCCCTCCTCCTTGAACATGTGAGGGCCTATGAAACGCGGCATTACGATGGAAACCTCTTAGATCTCTTCACCCTTCCGAGGAAAGGGGCCTTCACACCCGTCCATTTGGAATACTTTATTAAACCTGAACATGTGAACATCATGAAGGTCTCTGAATTGGGGAAAGTCTTCGACCTGGAATTCCGGGAGCTCATCCAACTGGATAATAGGAAACTGGATGGCTTCATTGAACATCTTAAGACAAAGGATTGCAATCATACCTCATGCTCAGACTGTGGGTATTGTGAAACGGTCTTCAAGAAGGTGGCGGTGGTAAAGGATGAGGAGGTGAGGAGGGCTGCCCAGAGAGTCAGAGATTTTTCTGAAAAGCTCATTTCGGGAGAGATTTTTGAAATCCCTCGATCTCATTTGCTCTTTCGTATTCCATTTTTCAAATCCCTGCTAAAACATTTCCTCAGGCGGCGTCTAAAGAAAGAACAAAACATTGACTGATCAGTGGTCCGTCGTATGAGATTCCTACTGGTTGACCCGCCCCATAAAATCTGGACGATTCTTCGGGCCTGGGTCCCCTCCCCGGGATGTCTTCAATTATTGGCCTACATAGAAAGGGAACAATTCGATATCGATTATATGGATTGCACCCTTAACGAAAACCCCTGGAGGGATCTCGAAGAGAAGGTTCGAAGGGAAAAACCAGAGGTGATTGGCATCTCCGTGGGCTGCACGGCCTTCATCTATGATGGGATGAATACAGCTAGTCTCATCAAAGCCGTCAGCCCTGAATCGATCATCATTGTGGGGGGGGAACATCCTTCCTTTATGGCGGAGGAAACGCTCAGGGATTGTCCTGCCATTGATTACATCTGCGTCGGGGAGGGAGAAGTGACCCTGGGGGAATTCCTGAGGGCTGTTGAGAAGAATGAAGATCTCTCCAAGGTCTTGGGCCTTGCCTATCTCAATGAAAAAGGAGAATTCGTCTATACCGGGGAACGCTCCTTCATCGGGGATCTCGATACCCTCCCGATGCCCGCTTATCACCTCGCCAAAATGGAGCATCCCTATGTGGATCTCCCATCCGAAGGAAGCAGAGGGTTTGTGGTCAATTTTTCAAGGGGATGTACTTGGGATTGTACCTTCTGCTCGGAATCGGCCTTTTATAAAAAGACCTGGAGGAAGCGGAGTCCAAAACTGATCGCTGATGAACTCCAGCTCCTCAAGGAGAAATATAACCGGGATATTTTCTATGTGGGCGACAATACCTTCAATGTCACTAAGGAGCAAAGCATTGGCTTCATTGAGGAAATGCTCAAGCGAAAGACGAATCAACACTTCTGGCTTCAATCACGAGCTGATCTTATTATCAGAGATGAAGACCTTTTGGATGGTTACAGAGAGGCGGGTGTCTATCAGTTTATGATGGGGCTCGAATATCATAAGGATTCCGTACTCAAGGATATCCGGAAGCGCCATTCGGCAGAGCAGGCCCGGAAGGCCATGGAGCTTCTGAAGAAACATCAACTGATGGTCATGGCGACCCTGCTCATCGGTCACTGGGATGAGACGGAAGAAGATCGTAAGGTTTTTTTAAAATTCTTCGGGAAATACGTGGATCACTTTGGCCTCAACCTGATTACCCCTCTCCCCGGAACTCCGCTGTTTTATAAAATGAAGGAGATGGGAAGAATTGAGGACTGGGATTACCGTAATTTCGACTACCTACACGCCGTTATGGCGACCAAAGAGGCGGATAACTTGGAGCAGGTGAACCTTATTTACAAAGATATCATGAGGCGTTACTATTGGCGACCGAGGGAGTTGTTGAAATTGCTCTCCCCCAATCCAATTTTGCGACGTCATCATCGATATTACATCACCAAAGTGGCCTTCAATATCATGATGCACGAGATCTTTGGAACGCCAATGTGGGTACAACCCAACTACCAAGAATACAAGGATTATCTGGTGGAAAGGGAAGAGGCCTTGCCCGAAGAGTTGATGGACTTAGCCAGGTAGTCAAACCATTCCCTCCGAAGGGCCATCCTCCTCCTGGGGATGAGGGCAATGGGAGTAAACCTCAAGGCGAAAGATTCTTCAGTCTGATCTCGAAAGGTGAGGTTGAAGAGGAAGGAGGTGTCTTATGAAAGGGAAAAAAGGAATGGTACTCTGGATATCTTTTTTGATCCTGATTTCTATAAGTTGGGCTACTCCCGCCTACTTGGCCGAGAAATCTCCTTACAAGATCGGGGTAAACCTCGAGCTGACTGGCCCGTGGGCAGAAGTGACCAAGACTGTTAAAATGGCTATGGTCATGGAGGTAGAGAAGATCAACGCCATGGGGGGTGTTGACGGGCACCCACTGGAGTTGGTCATCGAGGATAATGGCTTCGATCTGGGTAGAGCCGCTGCCAACATGACCAAGTTCTCTAGGAACAAGGAGATCGTGGCGGTGGTAGGTCCCTTTGAGGACAATCTCCAAGCCACCACCAGGGCCATCGCCGAGAGGGAGGGGATCACCGACATCATCATCTGTCCTTCCAACCCAATGGTTCGGAGTTTAAACCAACGGTGGTCCTTCAACATTGCCCAGAGCGACATCATCGTCTCCCAAAAGTTGGTGGATCTCTGCCTGGCCCGCGGGTACAAGAAGATCCTGGTCTTCCCGGGCAATTGGCCTCTGGCCCTGAGCCTGGCCGAGTATTTTAAGCGCTTTGGGGAAGAAAAGGGGATGAAGGTCATCATCTCCAAGGAGACCCATAAGCCGACTGACATTGACATGACTCCCCAACTCATCAAGCTTAAACCCATTATCGAGTCAGAAAAGGTGGACGCCCTCTACGCCTCTACAGGCGGCCCTCCAGGTCCGATCATCTGCAAGAACATGCGGACCTTAGGCATAAAGATCCCGATTATCGGGACCCATGCCTTTGGATTCAATTTTATCATCGCCCTTGGGGGAGAGGCAATGGAAGGGGTGGAGTTCGCGGCCGGAAAGCCTGTAGTCCCCTACCAACTCGATAAGGACGACCCAGTTCGACCCATCGTCATCGATTTCGACAAACGGATGAGGGCCCGCTATGGGGTCGGGGCTGATCAAATCGCCGGCCATGCCCATGATACGATCTGGCTTATCTATGATGCCCTGAAGAGGTGCCAGGGGAAGGTCACCAGGGCTAATTTCAGGGATGCCCTGGAAAACACCAAGGGGTTAAAGAGTTGTCATGGCATTTATAATTACAGCCCCACCGATCACGATGGCCTGACCAAAAGGGATCTGGTCTTCATAAGGATCGAAGGAGGTAAATTCATGCGGATCAAGTTCCCCGGGTTCGAATAACTGGTTGAAGACAATGTAAACAATCCTTTAAGATAGTGTGGTTGACAAATATATTAAGCCCCCCACCCTTTTTTCCGAACGGAAGGCTTCATGACCCCTTGGGCTTACATTCCTCAGCTCTTTTCCGCTGGCATCACAATAGGGGCCATCTACGCCCTGGTGGGCCTGGGATTTGTTACCATCGCAAGGGCCTCCCAGATCATAAACTTCGCCCAGGGAGAGTTCGTCATGTTAGGGGCGATGATCACCTTCTTCCTTCTCAAAGGAGGGGGTCTACCTTACCCCCTGGCAGCCCTGGTGGCGGTCATATTAGTCGTCATCATTGGCTTCCTCCTGCATATCACGGTTTTGTATCCCCTGCGCAAGGCCTCCATCCCCATACTCCTCATGGCCACATTGGGGGCTTCCATATTTATCAGCAACACCACCGCCCTGGTCTTTGGGACGTTGCCTAGAACCCTCCCTGCTTTCTTAGGAAATCAGCCCCTCCAGATAGGGGGGATTTTTATTGTCCCCCAGAGCCTCTTTGTCCTGGGAGCTACCTTTCTCCTGCTGATCTCTCTCTATCTCCTCTCCCACCGGACATTATTGGGAAAGGCCATGGAAGCAAGTTCCACCGACCCTTTAGGGGCCGATCTTTTGGGAATCTCGCGGAACCTCATGGTCTTTTTGGCCTTCGGGGTAAGTGCAGGCATGGGGGCCATCGCCGGGATTTTTATTACTCCGATATTCTATACCAGCTATCATGCGGGAACCCTCATAGGGCTAAAGGGTTTTGTCGCTGCCGTCTTGGGGGGGTGGGGAAAAAACAGCGGTGCAATCCTTGGAGGTTTTGTTTTGGGGGTTGTGGAATCCTTGAGCATAGCCTTTATTCCTTCAGGTTATAAAGATGCCGTGGCCTTTGTGATCCTGTTACTCATCCTATACTTCAGGCCCAAAGGGATCCTGGGTTCACCCTTTATCGATAGCCGCCGATGGTAGATACGAATCAAAAGGAGTTTAGAAAGAGAGACCTCCTTTATGTGGTGCCTCTATGGCTCCTATCCTTGATCTTGCCTGATCCACACTTAGATCATCTTCGGAAGGAATCCAGGTTTAGAAGGAGGGATCTCTTTTATTTGGGGGGATTGTTGCTACTTCCCCTGATGTGGCCTGATACACACCTCCATCATCTGATGGTCTTGGCCGGGATTAACGCCATTTTGGCCCTCGGATTAAGCCTCTTTCTTGGCTATGCCGGGCAAATCTCTTTAGGACATGCTGCCTTCTTCGGAATTGGGGTCTATACTACGGCTATCCTCACTACCCGCTATGGCTTTCCCACCTTTGTGGCCTTTTGGGCGTCGGCCCTTGTATCTGCAGCCTTAGCCTACCTCATCGGGAAACCCATCCTTAAATTGAAGGGATACTTCCTGGCCCTGGCCACCCTGGGATTTGGGGAAATTTTTTTGGTCATCGTCAGGGAGTCCCACAGCCTCACCGGTGGGGTCATCGGAATCTTCGGCATCCCCTGGTTCTCCCTGGCCGGGTTCTCATTTGATACCTATCTTAAACAATATTATCTGACCTGGGGGGTTCTTATAGGGTTGCTCCTTTTTTCTAAAAACCTGATTCGTTCCAAGATAGGCCGGGCTTTTTTGGCCGTGGCAACCAGTGAAGATGCCGCCTCCACCGTGGGAATAAAGGTGGCTCAAATCAAGCTAGGGGCTTTTGTCATTGGGGCTGCCTTTGCTGGATTTGCGGGAAGTCTGTTCGCTTGTGTCATGTCCACAGCTAATCCCGAGACCTTTGGCCTAAACCTCTCTGTTCTCATCATTATGATGGTTATCTTGGGAGGGATGGGCAACCTCTATGGCCCCATCGCCGGGGCCATCTTCCTCACTTGGCTCGTGGATATTCTCGGCAAATACCAGGAATATAGCCTGCCCATCTATGGGTTGATCCTGATCCTCTTGCTTATCTCCTTCCCCGATGGTATCGGGACCCGCCTGAATATCAGGTTGATATACCTCATTAGCTATTTTGGGAGGAAGAAGAGGAGGGAAAAGGCGGAGCTTTGATGTCATTTCTATCTGTAGAGGAGATTATCAAGAATTACGATGGAGTCCGTGCCCTGAACCAGGTTTCGTTGCACGTGCGAAAGGGAATCATCAAGGGACTCATTGGCCCCAATGGAGCGGGAAAAACCACCCTCTTCCATTTGATCAGTGGCATGGAGAGGCCCGCCTCGGGGAAGATTTACTTTAAAGGAACGGATATCACATCCATGGAACCCTATGAGATTTCCCTGCTGGGAGTGGGGAGGACCTTTCAAACGCTCCAGATTTGGGGAAACATGACGGTCGTGGAAAATATCATGGCCGGGATGCACACGAGGTTGAAAGAGGGATTCCTCTCCTGTGGGCTTTGGCTCCCCTGGGTCAAAAGGACGGAAAAAGAAGCCTTGAAGGAGGCCAAGGAGATCTTGGAATTCCTCGGCCTATTAGGCAGGTGGAAATGGCTCGCCTCCCAACTCTCCTTTGGCCAACAGAAAATCCTGGAGATGGGGCGGGCCCTTGCCATGAAGCCGGAGCTCATCCTCCTGGACGAACCAGCTGCTGGGCTGACCGCAACCGAGGTACGGCGACTTGCGGAAAGGATCTGCCAGATCAGGAAGGAAGGGGTCACCATCCTCGTGGTGGAGCATCACATGGGGTTGGTGATGGAGATAGCGGATGAGATAGCCGTGCTCAATAATGGCGAACTCATTGCCGAAGGGACTCCCGATGTGGTGAGGAGGAACCCCCAGGTGATCGAGGCTTACCTGAAAGGTGCAAGGGTTGATGCTTAGGATAAAAAAACTTACCGTCCATTATGGGCCGCTGCGGGCATTGAAAGAAATTTCCCTAGAGGTAAAAAGAGGGGAGGTGGTTGCCCTCATAGGTCCTAACAGAGCAGGAAAAACTACCCTTTTGTGCACCATATCCGGAATTTTAGAGACAACCGAGGGGAGAGTTTTCTTCCAGGAGGAGGATATCACAAATCTCAATCCCCATAAGATCGTATCAAGGGGGATTGGGCATGTCCCCCAGGGACGTCATATCTTCCCCACCCTTTCCGTCTTGGATAACCTTATGATGGGGGCTTACATTACGAGGAAGTCAAAGGGGGAGATACAAGGAAACCTGGAGTGGATCTATGAGCTTTTCCCCATATTAAAAGAGAGAAAAGAGCAGAGGGCAGGAACCCTTAGTGGCGGTGAACAGCAAATGTTAGCCATAGGCAGGGCGTTGATGGGAGGGCCCAAACTACTGTTGTTGGATGAACCCTCCATGGGTTTGGCCCCTCGTTTTACCGAAGAGATCTTTGCCGCATTCAAGGAGATGAACAGGAGAGGGCTAACCCTCTTCATTGTTGAACAAGAGATTCATCTATCACTGGCCATCTCCCACCGGGGATATCTCCTCCGAAATGGTCGTCTGATCAAAGGGGGACCTTCATCGTCCCTCATTGAGAGCCATGAAGTAAAGGCCCTCTGTTTAGGGGAGGATATGAGCAAATATTTAGTCCAACGATCAGGAATATAAGGATCATCCCGTGGAAAGGGGAGAGGCTTTCCCCGACGACTTGATGGCCTTGGCCAGGTAGTCAAACCATCTTCGCTGGAGGGCAATCCTCCTCCTGGGGATGAGGGCAATAGGAGCAAACCTCAAAGTGAAAGACTTTTCAGCCTGATCTCGAAAGGTGAGGTTGAAGAGAACGGTATCCGTCCCATAGTAATTGTCTTGGGTGAGGAAGATCTCCTCCATTTTGGAAAGGGGGATTCTTAAATCGATCTCTTCACCTCCCTTCCCCACGGGTACCTTAAAGAATAACACATCTCCCTCGACCCATAAGCGACCCTTCCGCCTCGATCCTTTAAAGGGAAGACCCCCGTAATAATAAGCGTGGCAATGCTTGGGAACCATCTTTCATGAAGTAATATAGCGCTGATGCTCTCCCTTATCAATAGGGATTAAACGGAATATCAATCTTGACGGCTTCGTAAAAAGTCCATCTGCTGCGTTACGCTTCATCCTTCGTCACTGCAGCGTACTTCTATGTACGCCTCATTCCTCAGGATTTGCGCGCCTTGCATCTGGATCTTTTTTCTTTGCCATCGAATTTTGACTTTTTACGAAGCCATCAAATTTGATTGAAAATGAGATATTTCAGTAGGAAATTCAGGAAGGGCTAAAGATCTGTTTAAGCCAAGGCAAATTGTCCCCTTAAGTGCCAAGCGAAAATGTCCCCTTCGGTTAGGGTGAATAGGGTGGAGCCGAGGCTGCATAGACCCAGCTATAGGGACTGGCAGCCTTGGCCCTGGTCTTCGACCTTCTCATTGCCCGTAGGGGCTCACGAAGCTGGGTTGACTCGTGTTGGGCGATCTGCTGGCCCTTGTAATAGACTCGCCAACTCCCATTGAGCAACTGCCTCACCTCAACCCGTGCCTTGGCATACGAGGCCCTCCGGGGACCCGGGGGGATATCGATCGTAATGCCCCCGAGCCGAACGGTGTTGTCGTTTCCCACGGTGGCCTCATAGCGAAACGAGCATAGCCGGTCGATATCCATCCCCCGAGGCACAGGGCGCCAGGCCTTCTGCGGTTTCTCTGAGGCACGGCTGAATTGCCTGTTATGGGCCTCCAAAAAGCCCTCTAAGAAGAGATTAGCTTTCTCCCTATCGGGTGATGCCTGCCTTCTGGAGTTCGGCAATGAGTCGGTCTTGCAAGGTCCCAAAGAGCCGCTCGATCCGCCCCTTGGCCTGGGGCGAGAGGGCATAGAGGGGCTCGATCGAAAGCTCCTCCAGAGCCCATCCTACCTGGGTGGGATCCTGCCGGCCCCGAAGCTGCTCCTCAAGGCTCCAATGAGGGTCATTGCGCTTAAGGGCGCTGTGCCGATCCTGGTAGATGGAAAGGGGGATCCCATATGCTCTCAGCATCTGACGTAATACCCACAGATAGGCCTGCGAGGATTCAAAGGGGAAAAACCGCGCTGCCAAACACCGACTGGTAGCATCATCGATGGCTGCAACGAGACAACACGGGGGATGGCCTTGTCCAAACCACGGGTGAACAGAGCCATCCCACAGCACCATCATCCCCTGCTGGGGCTTGCGAGCCCGGCGGGATCGATGCCGGGGAGGACGCCTCCGCCTCTTGGGAAGGATGCCAGCCTCCCTGCGAATCCTTCTTGCCGTCTCCCGACCGATGCGAATCCCTTCGACTGTGGCAAGCTTCTCGGTAAAATGAGTGTCATTGAACAAAGCGTACTCGGTGCGAGACAACTCCACAATCTTCTGCCTGAGCTCCATACCAATGGCATTGGCAGGCCTTCTCCCCGTATTGCCGTGGACAAGCCCCGCAGGACCATCCCGGGCAGCTACCCCCTTGAGACGCTTGGCATGCCGATAACTCACCTGCATCCGTCGACTGGCCTCTCTCAATGAAAGACGCCCCTCCAACACCATGCGGAGAAGATACCACCTCCTCCACTGCCTCTGCCTCAAACTCACTTTGTCTCCCATAATGGGGACATTTTACCTTGGCAGTTAAAGGGGACATAATCGCTAGGCTAACACAGGAAGGGCTAAAGATCTTGATATATTGGATTATATTATATTATTATAGATGTTTTAGATGAACTGTTTAACTCCAAGTCACCAATAGCAGGTTAAGAGGATCAAATGTCAAAGGATCTTATCCGGCTGACGGAACATGCCAAGGCGGCTGGCTGAGCCGCGAAGATCGGTCCAGGGGACCTGGACCAGATCCTTCGCGAACTTCCCCTGTCCAGCCACCCGGATCTCCTGGTGGGCATTGAACATCTGGACGATGCGGGGGTATACCGTTTGACCGATGATATCGCCCTCGTTCAGACCATCGATTTCTTCACACCCATCGTGGACGACCCCTTTAGCTTCGGGCAGATTGCTGCCGCCAACGCCCTGAGCGATGTCTATGCCATGGGGGGGAAGCCCCTGACGGCGATGAACATGGTCGCCTTCCCCATTAAGAATATGGATCGGGCCATCCTCGCTGAAATCCTGAAGGGTGGATATTCAAAGGTCCAGGAGTCTGGCGCACTCTTAGTTGGGGGGCACAGCATCGAAGATAGTGACATTAAGTACGGCCTCTCCGTTACTGGGGTTGTACACCCCAACAAAATATTAACCAACGCCCGTGCCCGACCGGGGGATCGACTCGTCTTGACCAAGCCCTTGGGAACGGGAATCATTGCAACCGCCCTGAAGGGGGGGATGGCTTCCCAGGAGGCAATGACGAAAATCACCGAAAGCATGGCGACACTGAATCGCGTAGCCTCTGAGGTGATGGTAGAGGTCGGGGTTAACGCCTGCACGGATATCACGGGGTTCGGCTTCCTCGGCCATGCTTCGGAGATGGCCATAGCCAGCGATGTGGGCATCGTTATCCAATCGCAATCCGTCCCCATCTTCCCGCAGGCTGAAGAGTATGCATCCATGGGCATGGTACCCGGCGGGACCGGAAGGAACCGGGATTTCGCCGCGTGCAAGGTCGAGATCTCGGGACATGTTCCCGATATAAAGATGGACATCCTCTACGATGCCCAGACTTCGGGGGGGCTTCTGATCTCCGTTAAAGGGAAAAGGGTTGAAATGCTTTTGGAGCAACTCCATTCCAAAGGAGTGCAGTGGACAACCGTGATAGGAGAGGTACTCGAGGGTCCAAAGGGGAGGGTTGTGTTGCAGTAATCATTCCCTTATATACGTATTTTATAAGCCCGTTCCTTACGCGTGTAACACAGAATTGACACTCCCTTGCTCATTTCCTTTCCTGCCCTCGAATATATTTTTATTATCTTAGTTACTTTTTATCAAGACCCGCCCCATTCTTCTTATTTAAGTGAGAAAATGAGAGATATTTCGAGAAAATCTACGATTTAATGAGATTTTTGTATTTTTGAATACCTTTGGGGAAAAATCACATAAAAGGAAATAAAGGGCAATAAACGTAATCTGCGACAATCATTAGAGCAGAGGTTTGGTTTTTGTAATTTTTTATGGTAATAAAGAGAGTAACCGAAAGGCCAAACCATCCGCGAGGATGTGGCGGAAAGCCACGGGTCTAGCGGGGGAGACCCCGGATTTCCAGGATTTGGCATCATAGATCTCCTTAGACCGCCGGGTTGCCGAAGCGAATGGGCAGCGCGGATTTTTTGTCTAATGATCGGGTGGCAAACATGCTCACTTCCGAAAAAACCCTCTCCTTTCAAAAACGGTTCCTTCTCTCTATTTGCATGATGTACATTTCCTCCGGCCTATTGCTGGCCTCCCTCCACTGGAAGGGCATCATCGAGGTCCCCCGAGTTGAACCCTGTGAACAGTTTCGAAGTGAGGAAGAGATCTTTACCATCCTCCGGTGCTCGGGGAGTGGACTCCCTCGCGCGGAGCAGCGGAAGCTTGCCTGGCTCATCCTCCGGGAGAGCCGTAAATACGGACAGGATTATAGGTTGACCCTCGCCATCATCAAAACGGAGAGCTCCTTCAGGTCCAGATGTACTTCCTCAAAAGGCGCCAAAGGGCTCATGCAGATCAGGCCCTATGTGGGTCAGGCCATAGCCAGGGATATCGATATCAGGTGGGAGGGAGATGAGACGCTCTTCAATCCCCATCTCAACGTAAAGATGGGCCTCCACTACCTATCCCGGCTCCTCCTCCGCTTCGGCAATCTCAAGGTCGCCTTGACGGCCTACAATTTTGGCCCCAGTTTTGTTCGCAAGCGCTTGAAAATCAAGGGGAAATTGCCATCAAGGTACAGCAGAAAGGTCCTAAAGGCCTACCGGGAATTCTCCCAACCCTCAAGGGGAACGTAACCCCTGCTCTCTCCCCGAAAAATGCTGGCAACACGTCCATAGATGTGATAGGTTATGGCACGACCTCATCATAGCCGAGTACCTTCCGTGGAGTCCATCAATGCCATATGTGGTTCGCTATATCGAATTGCATGAAAAGGGGGAACTGACGAGGAGGATTGACTCCCTCAACGAAATTCTCCCCGAATGTAGCCTCTGTCCGCGGCGTTGCGGAGTCAACCGAATCCAGGGGGAGTTGGGCTATTGTAAGGCGGGAAGTGAATTGATGGTCTCAAGCGTATCTCCCCATTTCGGTGAGGAGGCCCCCTTGGTGGGATATCGCGGCTCGGGAACCATCTTTCTCACCCACTGCAATCTCCGCTGCGTCTTCTGCCAGAATGATGACATTAGCCACGGGGGCAGGGGAGAGAAGGCATCCCTCTCCCAAATGGCGAGCTACATGATAAGGCTCAAAGAATTGGGATGCCACAACATCAATTTCGTCACTCCTACCCACTACACGCCCCAAATCGTGGCTTCCCTTCCCGAGGCCATCGGGCTCGGTCTGAACCTTCCCCTGGTTTACAATTGCTCTGGATACGAATCCCTCGAGGTGATCAAGCTTCTGGATGGGATTATCGACATCTATATGCCCGATGCCAAGTACGCAGGAGAAGAACCGGCGAGACGATTCTCCAATGCCCCGGACTACCCCCACGTCTTGAGGGAAGTACTCAAGGAGATGCACCGTCAGGTGGGGGATCTCCAAATGGACCAAAACGGAATCGCCCAAAGGGGCCTCTTAATCAGACACCTGGTTATGCCCGAGGATTTGGCCGGCACCGAGGACCTGATGAAGTTCATCGTGGGGGAAATTTCCCGGGACTCTTACGTCAACATCATGCAACAGTATCGCCCCCAACACAAGAGCTTCGATTACCCCGAACTCCGCCGGCGTATCACACACGGGGAGTATTTGGATGCCGTTAAGGCCGCAAGGCGCTTCGGCCTCCACAGGGGTTTTTGATTGAAAACCGAGGAACTTTGGCAAGAGGTTAAAAGGCTGGGGAGGGAACTCGAGGCCCTTCGCCACGAGCTCATGGCCCTCCGGAAAAATCTACCAGCCGACATCCCCATAAAAAATGTCCTCAAGGAGAGAGGGCTTAAGGTCTTCCGGCAAAATCCCGCCGAAAAACTGCTTCTCCCCTCGGAAATCTCCGCCGGGATGAAAACCCGCTTCTACGAATTGTTGAAACGGTACTCATTCAGGCTCTTCCTGAGGGACATGACGAAGAAAGGCGAGGGCTTCCGAATCGGGGATTTGGTACGGTACGTCTCTCCGGAAGTCGCCGGCCAATATGTCCAGTTTCTGTTGTCGGCCGGCAGCATAGAAGAAAAAGGCAAAGGAGCATTCAGGATTCGAAACAGCTCCGTTGTCAGCTTCGGGCCCACCCTCGAATGGTTCGTGGCCGAGATGTTTAAGAGGGAGTTTGCCTCTCCGGCGATATACGGGGTTCATTTTAAGAACACCAAGTCGGGGGGAGACTTCGACGTCATCGCCAGGTGGGGGAGAAGGTTGGTCTATGTGGAGGTAAAGTCCTCCCCCCCCAAGGGAATCGAGCTCAATGAGGTCAGCGCCTTCTTTTCCCGCACTGATGATCTGATCCCGGATATAGCACTATTCTTTAACGATACCCAGTTGAGGATGAAGGACAAACTCGTAGCCCTCTTTCAGGAGGAGCTTGAGAAGCGTTACGGGCCCGAGGCCGATCAAACCCATCCCGTGATGAGGCTTGTCGACGAGCTCTTTCACATCCATCACCGTATCTTTATCGTCAACAGCAGGAAGGATGTGGTCCTCAACTTCGGAACATGTCTGAATCATTTCCTTCGAGAGAGAGAGTATAGAGATCTCTGAAAAAGGAGCTCTGAGCGCGAATTAAGATTTTTTCGTAACCATTCTCAGTGAAGTGAAACGGCCGCAAACCCAATGTTTGAGCCTGAAAGGCGAGTTTTGGGTTTGCAGTGAAGCGAACTTTAGAATGGTCGAAAAAATATTTTGAGCAGCGAAGAGCGAGTTTTTTAGAGGTTTCATATAGGCCAAGAAGACCTCAAATCCAAGAAGAGTCCTCGATTGTCTCCCGGCCCATCACCTCATCCAATGGTGCAGGAAAGCCTGAATACATCCCTACCATGAGCACTGCTATATGTGACCACATAAATAATTGACGGCTTCGTAAAAAGTCCAACTTCTGCGTTGCGCTGCATCCCCTGCCCTGTTAAATTGAAGACAGCCATATCAAGAGATATGGGATATAGGAGCTGCTTGAA
>JAUWDQ010000190.1 GCA_030608745.1 Pseudomonadota bacterium
CGTAAAAAGTCCAACTTCTGCGTTGCACTGCATCCTTCGTCACTGCAGCGTACTGTAAGTACGCCTCATTCCTCAGGATTTGCGCGCCTTGAATTTGGAGCTTTTTACTTTGCCATCGAATTTTGACTTTTTACGAGATCATTACCTTTCATTCACCGGTTGACAAGACCGAAATCTTCAACCGGGCTCTATTCGTCCCTCTCTCGTTCAAGGGCTTCGAACCCCAGCTTAGCTCCCCCTTTTAAGGATGTCTCCCCTATCTGGACGAGCTCAAAATCCTTGAGCAATCTCTGCTTGTACTGGGTGTATGCCTCGCTGGCTCCACCGCCTACATGATATATATGGTGATTCAAAGGGACTTTCTTCCGCCACTCCCGGAGAGCTTCCGCCTGAAAGGAAACGATTCCATGGGCCAAAGCCAGCAAACAATCTTCCCTCGTTGTAGTCAGGGAAAGACGGGTGAAGGAACCCGTTTTCTGCTTGATTCGATGACGATCCCCTGAAAGGAAGGGATGGAACCGGGCTTCGGGCTCAGCAGATGCTGACAAAACAGTCGTCAGGTATTTATCGTAAAAGGAGTCCCGGGACATCTCCGGACAGAAGGCCTTTCTAAACCACTCCACAGAAGCACCACCCGCACCGACCGTCCTCATGGCTAGCCAGCGGTTTGGATACGCATGGGTTCTCAAGAGATGATTCTTACCCGTTAATGGTCGATCGAGGCATAGCACCATGCTATCGACGGTACCGGTGGTATTCATCAGTTGTCCCGGTTCCGTGACCCCGGCTCCAACCGCGGCACAGGTGGTATCGTTGGCACCGATCACAACCGGAATCCCCTGAGGAAGCCCTGCTGACGCGGCAATTTTCCCATCGAGCTTTCCAACAACGGTTGTGGACATGGCAACCTGGGGAAGCTTCTCCCGTGCGATCTCCAGGTCTGCCAGTAGCCCATCATCCCAATCGCCATATCCCACCGTATCATAGAGGCCGGTGAAAGAAGCATTGGAGGGGTCAATGAAAAAACCTCCAGTCAGACGTTTCATAAAAAACGTAACCCCGTGTCCAAAAACCACGTCACTTCGGTTATAAACTGATGGGACATTCTCCTTGATCCAGAGTAAGCTCGTCAGGGAGATACCCCCTGGAATAGGCGGATTGCCAGCGATGCGGAGGAATCTATTTTCCCCAACACGATCCAACGCCCACAGGGATTGGCGATAGCTTCTCCGGTCCAGATGGAGAATCATTGGGGCAAGGGAGTTTCCATTGGCATCCATGGGCACAAGAGAGGGACAGAGGGTGGAAAAGGAGATGGCTTCGACTTCCTTTCCCCCTTTCAATTGGCTACAGGCCTTGATAAAGGCATTCCAGAGAACCTCGGCATCGATCTCAACCCAGTTTTTGGACTTAACCTGAGGAGAATAGGGGACTTGTTGCTTTTCCAACGCATTCAAGTCACGATCGAACACACAAGCCCTGAGGGATTGGGTCCCAACATCGACAGCCAAGATTCGATCCATCAGGTGTTCCTCGCATTAATTAACGGGTCAACGTGCCTCAGGGGCCTCATTGGGGGGGGTCTTTTTTGGGGGGTTGATGGATAGACATCCTTCTCCAGTCCAATGCTGCTTCCATGATCGTCTCGGAAAGGGTAGGGTGCGCCTTCACCGCCTCGCTCAGGTCTTCCACTGAAGCCTCAAGGCTCATGGCCAGAACACAGCCTCCAATGAGGTCCGCAGCATTCTCACCGAGAATATGGACTCCGAGAATCTCTCCCAATTCCCTCTCCGCAATGATCTTGACGAATCCCTCGGGCTCGTCCATAGCCATGGCCTTTCCACTGTAGAGGTAAGGAAATTTACCAACCCGAATGTCCAGCCCACTATCCCGGGCCTCTTTCTCCTTAAGCCCTACCGAGGCTATCTCAGGAAAGGTGTAGACGGCTGTGGGGATTTTTCCGTAGTCTATCTCGCGCGATTCTTCCATGATGTTCTTCACAGCAACAACACCCTCTGCCGAGGCAGCATGGGCCAACATGATTTTTCCAATCACGTCTCCGATGGCATACACCCCATCCACATTGGTTTGCATCCTGGGGTTAACCGCGATGAATGGTCCTTCCATCTTGACGCTAATCCTTTCGAGGCCTAGTCCCTCGGTGTGAGGGGTTCTTCCCACGGCTACGAGGACCTTTTCCGCCACAATCCGAGCCTTTCCTCCTGATTTCTCCTGAACCTGAACCTCAACCTTTCCCCCTTTTGATGAAGCCCCGATTACCCTGGTGCCGGTCAGAATCGTTATGCCTTCTCTCTCGAGAATCGTGTGGAGTCCACGGATGACCTCGTCGTCTTCGGTGGAAAGAATCGTGGGAAGCATCTCTACAATCGTTACCTGAGTGCCCAGAGCGTTGAAGAGGGTGGCAAACTCGAGCCCGATTACTCCTCCGCCAATAATCACCATTTCCCGGGGAATTTTCCGGACATTCAGAATCTCGTCACTGGAGAGAACATTGCCCCCGTCAATGCTCACGCCGGGAATGTTCGCCGCTCTGGATCCTGTGGCAATAATGATGTTGCTGGCCCTGTAAGTCTCTCTCTTACCATCCCGGATGACTCCGATGGTTTTTGAATCCATGAAAGATCCAATTCCCCGAACCCACTGAACACCGTTATCGCTGAAAAGGGTGGCTATCCCTTTGGTCATGGTCTCAACCACCTCATTCTTGCGGGTCACCAGCTTTTCCATGTCGAGGGAGAGGTGTTCTTTGCCCCGGTAGAGGGAAGCCTTCTTTATCTTGTAGAAGGGCTTCACATCCGATAAGAATGCCTTGGTTGGGATGCAACCCCGGTTGAGACAGGTTCCCCCGAGTTCACCCTTTTCAATAACGAGAACTTTAGCCCCCATCTGGGCCGCCCTGATGGCTGCTACATACCCTCCAGGACCAGCCCCTATTACCGCGATATCGTAGGGTGATCCCTTTGAACGGGTCGGTTTTCCGGGAGGGGAGGTTGTCATAAATGAGCTCCACCTGTTCGACGAAGGGCTCTAGAGTTGCAAGAATGCGTCTGAGGGATTTTCCAACTCCTTCTTCAGGGCTTGCAGGAATGCAGAAGCAACTGCGCCATCGATGATCCTGTGGTCCACGGAAAGCCCACATTGTGTCACCTGCCTGGCTTTCACTTTCCCGTTGACAAGGCTCAGTTTTTCATCCAGTTTTCCCACCGTAAGAATGCCGCTCTGCGGTGGATTGAGGATAGCCGTAAAAAAAGTAATATCGAACTGAGCCAGACTTGATACGGTGAACGTACCACGGTCAATCTCTTCCATAGTGAGCTTTCCAGCTCTTGCCCTTTCCACCAGATCGGCCCTCATCTTGGCGATGTCCCCCAGTCCACAACGATCTGCACGGTGAATGGCCGGGACAATCAGGCCCTCTTCCAAGGCGACCGCAAGGCCCACGTTGATCTCGGGGTTGATCCTGATATTTTCCCCATCAACGCTGGCATTGAGCATGGGATACTCCCTAATGGTGAGCCCCACCGCCTTGATAATGAAATCATTGATTGAGACCCGAACCCCGAATTGTACCTCAAAATCCGAAAGGATCTCCTTTCGCAGCTTTATCAGGTTCCCCATGTCCACATCGCAAAAGAAGTAGATGTGAGGTGCGGTAAAGGCACTTTGGGAGATCCGCCTGGCGATAACTTTTCTCATACGGTTCATGGGAATGGTCTTGCCGAAGAGCGTCTCGGTCGGAGCCTCAGCAGGGGCAGGGACTTTCCCTTTTCCGATAGCTTTCAGGACATCTACTTTCGTTACCCTTCCGCCAGGGCCTGTTCCCTTAACTATGTCGAGAAGGATGCCTTCCTTTTCGGCCAGCCTTCTCGCAAGGGGTGTTGCCCGTGTCTCCTTGCCTTTCGGTGCGGTACCCTCCCCCCTCAAGAGGGCTATGGAGTTTTCCACATCCTTTTTGAGAATCGTTCCCCCCGGACCAGAGCCAAAAATCGAGGAGAGGTCGATTCCATATTCCCGAGCTGCCTTCCTCGCCGCTGGCACAGCTCTTATCGCAGGTGATGCTTCCAAAGCCCTTGTTTCGGACATATCGGCCGAAGTGTGGGATAGTACCACCTGTGAGGCTGCCCCTTCACGTGGCTCGGCGATTCCTGGCTTTCCCGTCATGTATTTCTCCGGAATCTCCTCTCCCTCGGACGTGATGACACCAACCAACGTCAACACCGGCACCTCTAAGTTCTCAGGAACAAAAATTTTTTTCAAAATGCCAGAGGCCGGAGACTCTACTTCTGTCGTCACCTTTTCGGCCTCCACCTCAAATATCGATTCCCCCTTTTCGACTCGGTCACCCTCGGATTTGAACCATTTAAGGATTTTTCCACTTTCTATGGTGATTCCCAGCATGGGAATCACAACTTCTGTGGCCATAGATTGGCCTCCTCTCAAAACTACTGGTACGCGAGAATTCTGCTCACCGCGTCTTTGATACTGCCCCCGGCATAGCCCGTTTTAAATTTCTTGCTCTAAGCAATGGAGCCTCTGGTGGTGCTGGCCTGGTAGCGAGGCATTGCCCCTTGTAGTATACCGCCAGGCTACCATCCATTCTCTCCTGCACCTCTACTTTAGCCTTAGCATAGCTTAGCCTGCCATTGGTGGGTATTATCTGGATCCTGTGCTCTCCGAACCGCACCACATTATCCAGACCTACAGTGCGTTGGTACTTGAAACAGAATACCTCATCAGGGTTAAATCCTTCAGGAGGCTTGCGATAAGCCAAGCCAGCTTCTTTAGCGGGAACGGCAAACCTTTGGTTAAATCGGGGCAGAAAGTCCAAAAATACTCGGTTAGCCTCCTCGCTTGTCTTAGCACCGGCTATGCGGAGCTCGCTTTTCAACCTATCCTGGAAGGTCCCCCATAGCCTCTCAATCCTACCTCTAGCCTGCGGTGAGCGTGATGAAATGGAAGTGACTCCCAATTCCTCCATCAGCCGGCCAAACTGGGTCGGTTTCCTTCTGCCCTCAAGTTGCTCCTCCAGTGACTCTAGCTCCCTTTTAGAATGCTCAAATATGCCATGACGGTCATGGTATAAAGCCATTGGTATGCCATAGCCAGTGACAATCTGTCGT
>JAUWDQ010000026.1 GCA_030608745.1 Pseudomonadota bacterium
CGTCCCGCGAAGCTGCCCAGCTCATGGGGTCGGCACAGGGGGACGGGGCGATCGCGGGCCTAACCGTTGACCTTTCGCATATTTACCAGCAGGGAGAGAACCCCGAGGCAGTTCCGGATAGATTGGGTGAGTTTTTGACCCATGTGCATCTATCCAATTGCGTGATTGATGATCCTCAACATCCGTTCTATGGGGATCAGCACCCCCCCTTTGGTTGGCCTGGGAGTAAGGTGGGTCGTACCGAACTGGCTCGCTTCCTGAAGGCCTTGGATAGGTCTGGATTCTTTCGGAGGTCCTTTCGGGGAGAAAGACCGATAATAAGTTTAGAGGTAAAGCCGCCTCCCGATTCCAACCCCCACTCGGTTCTTGCCGAAGCGAAAGCTGATTTTATCGCTGCCTGGAAAGCCTTTGCCGGGTTAAACTCTATCCCGACAATCGCTGAAATTTAAAGACCTTAAGCCCAGCTAAGAGGGAATAATGATTCAGTTAAAGCAACCCTTCACTCTTCCCAACTTGATTCAAGAAAGCTTCAGGAGTTACCTAAAATCAAATGAACCCGGAATTCCAAAAAACATGCCGTATTTTAGTTTTTTCGTTAGAAATGTCAAGGACAAAAATGAGGGGAGTTTCCTGAATTTCGAAGCGAGTATTCTGCTAACTTTTTGATTTTATGGAGAATTTCATTTTTGAAAGGAGAACACCATTGTCCGTGAGCGTAATCTGCTGGAGAAGTGGGGTACACATCGAGGGTGAGCGGGTAGGGGAAAGCCGGCCCTTTAGAGGCCGGAAGGGGTAAGTATTCCCCGCCTGCGGGCCCCGAAAGGGTCACTTCGGAGGCATTGAAGCGAAGGGACAGTGGTGTTCTGCTCGACAGACTCAGGAAACTCCGGCAAAAATGAATGACTCGCAAACCACTGTATGGATAAAAAAAGGGTGGAGGTTCGCTTGAGCAGAACCTTCCACCCTCGAATGATGATTTTACATCAAACTAGACCGTTACAGCCTCAACGGGAACCTTGATGCCCAACATTGCCAGTTTGTGGTTGACGAAATTTTGAATTTTGGCCTTGTGCTCTGCCGTCAAATGGTTGAAGCGATCCTGGGTTTCCAGGTATTGGGAAATGGGTTTGAGTTTCTTGGGTTGGATATTGATCTTATACTCATCGTTCTCGTACTCCCACATGGTCCACATTCCGGTCTGGACCGCGAGTTTTGCAATATCGATCGTCTTATTGGCCGGGAAACCCCATCCTTTGGGGCAGGGAACGTGGATATGCAAGAATGTAGCTCCCTCTACATTAAGGGCCTTCCTGACCTTGTTCATCAGATCGATGGGATACCCGATCGATGCCGTCGCGACGTATGCGACCGAGGGATGGCCTCCAACAATCATCTTTGCCAGGTCCTTCGGCCAGAGTTTTTTCCCCTCTGGGACGACTGGACCCGGTGGGGTGAAGGTTGTCCTGGCCCCATAAGGTGTGGTGGGGGAGACCTGAATCCCCGTGTTCGCATAGGCTTCATTGTCGTAGGCGATGAAGAGAAGATCGTGATTTCTGTACATCGCCCCCGACAGGGCTTGGAGACCAATGTCAGAAGCCCCCCCGTCACCCGCCATTACAATAACGTTGGGGAATGTCCCTTTATATTTCCCCTTCCTGATTCTCGCCTCGTAGGCCGCCGAAATTCCGGAACCAATTCCGCCGCCATTGGTGATTTGGGCATGAATCCAGGGGACCGCCCAAGGTACACAGAGGTAGCTCGTGTTGGCCACATACATGCACCCGGTCGGGCCGACAAAAATTGTGTCCTTTCCCGCCGCTTTTGCAACCAACCGATAGTTGATCGCAGGGCCACAACCCGCGCATGTCCTGTGTCCCGACACATAATAATCATCCATTGGTGCTTTCGCCAGCGATCTGATTCGATCGAGTTTGTTTTTTTTTACCTTTTGAGTCGCCATGGAACTCCTCCTTGTTCTTAGCATTACTCGTTGAAAGTTTATTCTTCAAAGCCTAGCCAATAGACGGGCTTTTCGATTTTTCCGGATTCTCCAATCTTTTTCAGCTTCTCGGCTATGAAATCGAACTCTTTCAACGTTATAGGTTCCCCTCCAAGTCCGCCCATAAAAGAGGCGATCAAGGGCCTTTGGGGAACATCGTAAAGGGACCCACAGACCTCAGGGGCCAAAATTCCTCCACCCCGGGCAATACCAAAAGAACTATTCGTCTCGACGACTCCCACGGCCTTGAATCTGGAGAGGCTTTCCTGCAAGACATCTGTTGGCCATGGCCTGATAAACCGAATCTTCACCAGACCGACCTTGATCCCTCTCTCTCGGAGATGCTTGATGGCATACCTCGCCGTATGCGCATGGGCTCCGTTGATAAAGAAAACCAATTCCGCATCGTCGGTCATGAACTCCTCAACAAAGGGCGCATATTTTCTGCCAAAGATTCTGCCGAAGTCGTCGATAGCCTCTTCAATGACCGGCATAGCAGCCATCATCGCATTGTGTCTCATGGCCTCCAGGGCAGGCCCTTGGTCCGGGAATATCTGCGGTCCGTGTCCCACCGGGTTTTGGGGATCCAGTGGATCCACGGGTCGATAGGGTGGAAGGAATTCATCGACCTGGGATTGCTCAGGAATTTCAACGTCACCGGGGATGTGGCTGACGAAATAACCGTCATGACAGTTAAACTGGGGCAATCTTACTCGAGGGTCTTCCCCGACTCGGTAGTATATCAACGTGTTGTCAAAGACCTCTTGCGGTGTTTCCGCCCAGCCCATAATCCAACCCTGATCACGACAGCCCAGGGCATCGGTGTGCTCGGAACCAAAGTCCCCGGGGGGATCCAGCGTCCGATCAGCAATGAGCATGTGGACGGGACACCGTCCTCCAGAGATGGGGGAATAGGTTTCAAATGCGTAGGTGACCCCCACTCCAGAACTGCCGGTAAACGTCCGGGCTCCTGCCGCCGAGGCCCCGTGGCAGATGGATAGTTGGGCATGCTCTCCATCTGCGTGAATGAATTCTGTGTCCAATTCACCGTTCGCCACCATCTGGGAAAGTATCATCATGACCCCTGTATACGGACGAATGGGAAAGGACGTGATGACATCAACATCGGCCATCTTGACAGCCGTTGCGGTAGCTCCTAGACCTGTCAAAAATTTCTTCGTTCCCATTTGACTCACCTCCGAGTGTGTTTAGAAAAGCTTTTCCAACCGCACCACGCCACCCTCAAAGTCCAGTTCCGGGACTCTTTCGATGGCACCGACCGGACAGACATCCGCACAGATGCCGCAGCCTTTGCAGTATTTCAACTTAACCGCCATTTCTTCTCCTTTCACCTCAATGGCCTGGTCGGGGCAGAAGATCCAACAACTTCTACACATCGTGCATTTCTCATGATCGATAACGGGGCGCAGGACCCTCCAACATCCAGTAATCATACTTTCCTGCTCACCGTTGGGTGATGGGGCCTTGACGATTCCCGCTTCCGGCAGAAGCTTTTCCTTGGCTATTTTGACTTCATAAGACTTCATCTGTATCAACTCCTTTCCTCAATGGTTAGAGCTCCTTGATAGTCACCTCGTCAAATCCTCTCTTAGCGGCTTCTGGATTGCCCACCTCAGACATTAATGAATCGATCGTCACACATCCCGATACCTTGGCCGCAGCGCCCGCAAGGACGGCTCCGATCCCTACTCCAACACCCGCCGCTTCCACTCCTCCTTCGGACCCGGAAAAATCGATCACCACCTTCGGGCAGATTCCCATCGCATCGACGCAGGCAATCTTTTTCAGGGGCTTCTTGTCCGGGATGAATTTAAGGATTTCTTCCGGACTGCGGGAAGTGTTTACGATGAGACATCCGTCGCCTTTCATTCCCTGCAAGACATCGACACCCTTGACCAAGGTGGGTTCCACCAATACAACAATTTCGGGGTTGTAATTCTCGTACAGGTATTTTTCCTCAATTTCAGAGTCGCTGATCCTGGCATATTTCCTCACCGGGACATTGACCCGATCCGGTAAATCCACATAATTATCAAAAGCCTGGATGAACTTCCCTTCTTTGGCCGCAGCAGCTGCCAGACATTGCGCCACATCTCGCGCTTCCTTATCCTGGACAACCCCTGACGCCCAGACGGTTATTTCTTGAACTTTACCCATCTGACAATCCTCCCTTCAGAAGACAATTGTTTTTTTAGATTAGTAAACGTGATCGATTATCAATCCTTTTTCCACCTCCCTTCTTTCTTATTCATTGTCAATCTCCAACCGAATGACCCATATTGATCCGCTTTTTTACTTCCTCCAGCGCCTCTTGAAAATCCTCCATGTCAATTCGTGGGCCTTCACCAACCTGAGCGGATCTGTCACCAGAGGGAAAATGCTTCTGCATAACTGCCAACCGCGCTCTCTTGCAAACACTCTCGATGTCCGATCCCACAAATCCTTGGCTCATCCTTGCCAGCTTCTTCAAATCGCGTGTTTCGATTCCCAAGTCTTTGGCATGGATTTTAAATATCTCGAGGCGTTCCTTTTCGTCAGGCGCGTCAAATCTTACGACGGAGTCAAAACGGCCTGATCTGATGAGGGCGGGATCCACCAAGTCCATCCGGTTGGTTGTGGCAATTATTATCAAGTCTTTGAAGTCCTTTGCTTTATCGATTTCCCTCAAGAGTTGATTGACGATCCTTTGCGATACGCCCGAATCAACGGTTGCCCTTCTAATCGGAGCGATTGAATCGACCTCGTCAAGCAATAAAATACACGGAGCAACCTGCTTCGCCCTTCGAAAAACATCCTCCAGTTCCTTCTCAGACTCCCCAACCCAACGGGAGAACAGCGCCGAGCTGTAGATGCTAATGATGGGTAACTCCAATTCACTGGCAATCGCTCTGGCCAGGAGCGTCTTTCCTGTCCCAGGACCGCCGACAAAAAAGAATCCCCTTGGCAACAAACCGTTGATATCTTTTCCGTTGGCCGACGGTTTCAAGCAAAGATCAATGAGAGAAATCAGGTTTTTCTTAACCTTCCTGAGCCCCCCCACATCGGCCAATCCAACCCCGGGCCTTTCAGGTAGGAACTCTCTCAGAGCACTGGGCTCTGTCTCCCTGTAGGCAGTCATGAAATCCTGATTCTTGACATGCAGTTCCAGCTGATCTGCTTTTGAGGGGTCTTCGCCCCGGCTGCGCATTTGGGAAAGGATTCGACGGAGGGCCACCATGCCTGCCTCTTTAACGAGGGCCGCAAGATCTGCCCCCACGAAACCGTGGGTGAGTTCGGCCAATTTTCCGAGGTCCACATCTGCATGGAGGGACATCGGCCGCGTATGGATTCTCAGGATCTCCAACCGTGCCAGCCTGTTCGGCGGATTGATCATAATCTCGCGATCGAAACGGCCGGGCCTTCTCAATGCTGGCTCCAGCAGGTTCGGAGCATTAGTCGCCCCGATCACTACAACCTTGCCTCGGGTCACCAAGCCATCCATGAGAACCAATAACTGAGCCACGACACGTTTTTCAACGTTTCCGATAGCCTCTGTCCGCTTGGGCACAATGGCATCGATTTCATCGATAAAGATGATGCTCGGTGCGTTTGCATTGGCTTCATCAAAAACCTGCCTCAGCCTGGCCTCGCTTTCCCCGTAAAACTTGTGCATAATTTCCGGGCCATTCACATGGATAAAATGGGTTTTTACCTCACTGGCAATTGCCCTGGCCATCAGTGTCTTGCCCGTACCAGAGGGGCCGACGAGCAGAAGGCCTTTCAGAGCTTCCATTCCCAGTTTTTTGAAAAGTTCCGGGTATTTCATCGGGAATTCAATGACTTCCCTGACTTTTTGAAGCTCGGCATCTAACCCGCCTATATCTTCATAAGATACCCTGGAGGCCCTTTCCCCGGAGATGTCTGGCTGTTTCACCTTGACCAGGGTGTTAGGATTGATTACAATCGCCCCTTGCGGGACTGTCCCCTCGACCGCAAAGTATTCACGGCCGAAACCAAAGATGCGAATTTCCAATTTGTCCCCCACAGTCACAGGCATTCCAGCGAGTATCGTTGCCAGTTGCTGGGACTCATCATCCTGTGGAAGGGGTCTGGTTACGTCAATGGGAGAAATAAGCAGGGTCTCCGCTGGATGATGGTCCGTTTTCCTGATCTCAACGAAATCATCCAGGCCAACACCGGCGTTTTCCCGTGTGGTCCCGTCTATCTGAATTATTTTTCTATCCGGATGGGATTCAGCTATGGGCATTACCTTGGCCACGGTTTTGTTTAAACCAATGATCTCAACGATGTCACTGACCGCAAGACCGAGCTCTGCCATATCCTCCGACCGGATCCTCGCAAGCCCCTTCCCCACGTCATCGACCAGGGCTTCGTGGACAACCAGGGTTTTTCCTTTATGTATGGATTTTGGTTTCGTCTCGTCTATCATCTTCGGCACCAAATCAGAAAAAAAACCAGCCGACCAATTTCAGGATAACCAGATCAGGTTGTTCGGTCTGCCCTGAGAGCTTCTCGTTCTATATTTCTTAGATGGCTCGACATGGCCTTCTTGGCAAGGGTTGGGTCCCTCTTCTCGATTGCCGAGAGAATTTCCCCATGCCCCTCGACCGATTTTTGAGGCCGATCGCCTTCCTGGAGGAACTCTTCCCTCGTTTGGTTAATCAGTTCTGCCAATGTGTTATAGAGTTTCAGCAAAACCTGACTCTTGGCCATCTTTGCCAAAAAGAGATGGAACGAATAATCGATTTCGGTAACGAGCCCTCGGTTTCCCAGTTTTTTTCTCTGATGGCTCAGAATTCTTTTCAACTCTGAAACTTCATCGGTTGTTGCCCTTTCCGCGGCGAGGAAAGCGAGTTCAGGTTCAAACATCTTTCGCACTGCAAAGATTTCCATCAGGTTTTCCCTGCCTCCAACTACAACCGTTGCCAGGGGTTTTACCAAGTTTTCCACAGACCCCGTTTCCACATAGGTTCCATCGCCCACATGTGTCTTTACCAGTCCGGCCGCCTCCAGGACTCGGATTGCCTCGCGCACCGAAGCCCTGGAAACCTTAAAGGCCTGGGCTAAATCCCTTTCAGGAGGTAACTTGTCTCCAGCCTTGAGCCTTCCCTTTTTGATCAGCCGGCGGATTTGTCTAACGATATCTTCGAATATCTTTTCTTTTTTAACTTCTTGTAGTAAACGGTACATAGCCAAGCCTTAATATATAGGGTTCAAAAAAAAATAGGAATAAAGGTTAGGCTGTCATACCAATTATCTACCTTTTTCTATTCCTTGTCAAGCTCTTTTTATCTGATTATTTCTGAAGCGTGTCTGAAATGGATTCCCGCCTATATATAGGGCCGTTTCTAGGGATGAGATGAACCGAGGAAATTTCTTATCTACCCCCTTCTTTCCTTTAAGGGAATCGAACTCTTTTCCCAATTTTAGAGGGCACTTAAATGTCCTACCCCATAGTAATTTCAAGGATTTTTTTCTTGTAAAAAGAATCAGTTTTTAATAATATTATTCGACTTGCCACCGATTGTCCCTTTTTTCCATACATGAGGAGGGTTGAGGAAAGTGGCCATCGGTTTCAAAGGGGAGATCGCTTCATTAAAGCATGAGATGATTCAAATGCGGAGGGATTTCCATCGAAGACCCGAGCCCGGTTTCCAGGAGGTTGAGACCTCCAGGGTTGTGGGGAACAGGTTGGAGGAATATGGCCTTGAGGTTACAAGGGGGATTGCCAAAACGGGCGTGGTGGGCCTGCTCCGGGGGGGGAGTGAGGGAAAGACCATCCTCATCCGGGCGGATATGGACGCCCTAACGATAAAGGAGCAGACGGGGTTGGAGTTCGCCTCCGAGAATGAGGGGGTGATGCATGCATGCGGTCATGATGGGCATATGACCATTGGGCTCACCACCGCGAGGATCCTGTCACAGCACAGGGATGCGCTCAAGGGAAATGTGAAGTTCATCTTTCAACCGGCGGAGGAGGGGCCGGGAGGCGCCAAGCCCATGATCGAGGGGGGAGTGATGGAGGACCCCAAGGTGGATGCTGCCATTGGCCTCCACCTGTGGAACTACCTTCCCATCGGAAAAGTTGCGGTGAGGTCCGGGCCCGTAATGGCCAGTATGGATTCGATGAAGATCAAGATCAAGGGAAAGGGAGGCCACGGCGCCATTCCCCACGATGCGGTGGATTCTATCGTGATCGGCAGTCAGGTCGTAACCGCTCTGCAGACCATTGTAAGCAGGGAGATCGCACCCCTCGCACCCTCCGTGGTGACCATCGGGACGATAAAGGGGGGCTATGGTTTTAACATCATAGCAGATTTCGTCGAGATGGAGGGCACTGCCAGGGCCCTGGATGTCGACTTGCAGAAGACCCTTCCGGAACGCATTGAAAGGATCATCAAGGGGGTAACCTCGGCGATGAGGGCGGACTATGAGTTCGCGTATACATTTCATTACCCGGTGACCATCAACGATGAGGCGATGGTGGGCTTGATCGAGGAGGTTTCAGCCGCGGTAGTTGGCCAGGAAAATGTCATGGTATTCGAACGGACTATGGGGGGTGAAGATATGGCCTTCTTTCTGCGAGAAGTACCGGGGTGTTACTTCTTCTTGGGCTCTTCCAATAAGGAGAAGGGGTTGGATCAGCCCCACCATAGTCCTCAATTTAGTTTTGATGAAGACGCCATGCCCATTGGTGTGGAGATCTTTGCAAGGGCGGTCATGAAGTACCTCGAATCCCCTTAGGTCCAAGGAATCTACTTGCCCCTTTATGGACACTGGTGTCCGGCAAGGGGGTCGTGAAAAATCCGGGGGAATTGGAGATGTCGTCTGGATCATCCGGCCAACAAATATTGGATTTGGTAAAGCAAAGGATTGTTCTTTTCGACGGAGCATTAGGGACCATGTTGATGGCCCGGGGGCTTTCCGGCGGAGAGCCGCCTGAGAAGTGGAACGTGGAGAAACCAGACGTGATAAAGGAGGTTCACCGGGTTTATTTCTCCGCGGGTTCCGACGTCGTACAGACCAACACCTTTGGCGGGAATCGTTTCAAGCTCAGCGAAAAGCAGTTGGAGGGCGATCTTGTGAGGATTAATCAGACTGCGGTCAACTTGGCCAAGGAAGTCTGTCCTCCCGGGAAGTTCGTAGCCGGAGATGTAGGCCCATCGGGAAGACTCATGGAGCCGTTTGGCCCCTATAACGTGAAGGAGATGGAGGGGAATTTTGCAGAGCAGGGACAGATCCTCGCCGATGCAGGTGTTGACCTCATCAGCATCGAGACTATGTTCAGCCTTGAGGAGACTCTGGCAGCACTGAGGGGAATACGGGGAGACACTGATTTACCCATTTTCGTTTCCATGACTTTTGATCAGAAGCCGAAAGGATTTTTTACCCTCATGGGAGAGACTCCAGAAGCCTGTGTAAGGGCCATTGAGGAGAACGGCGCCGATGTATTGGGATCTAATTGCCAGCTTGGATCAAGGGAAATGGTGGATTTAATTAAGGAGATCAGAGGTTGTGCGAAAGTCCCCGTCATCTCCCAGCCCAACGCCGGTTCACCCATTCTAAGGGGAGAAATGACCGTCTATGAACAATCCCCGGGGGAATTCGGCGAGGATATCCTGAGGATTGTTGAAGTAGGGGCTAATATCGTCGGTGGGTGCTGTGGGACAACCCCCCTCTTTATTGAAAAGGTAAGGCAATGTCTCTCCCATCGAGAAGAATAGATCCCTTCGGGGGAAATGCTGATCGGGAGTGTTGGACTCTCCTTTTTGTCCCTTAATGGCCATCGGACCTTCTGATAATAACCGCGAGTTAAAGAGCGGAAAAGCCTGGGGATTTTTTCTATCCACCTCGAAATTAAATTGGCATAGAAATTGCTCAACTTGTCCATGGTGCCATTATCCTCGTGAGGCTCTGGTGCGAAAGAAGAAGACCACGGCAAATCTGGACCTTATCGACCTTTACTCAAGGCTATTAAATGAGATATGGGGAAAGGTCTCGGAGCTGATTGGCGAGAGCTTGCTGGCATTCCTCATTCTCTTGACCATAGGCCGTATTTCGGACAAGTTCCCAATCTTGAGCGGGATTCGGGTATCGGAGGCCGGCATTTCCCTGGAAACCATTAGGAAGCAATTCCAGGATATTCCCCCTGAGGATGTTCACCGGGCCTTCCAAGGGCTCGTAAAGAACCTATTCAATGTGTTCACGGCAATTACCGAAAACGTTATCAATCGGGAGTTGTTTTCCACGGTTCTTCCTAAACTGCGGGAGGCGGAGAAGATGATTTCCCGCTAAACAGGGGAGAAGGCCCTTGAGAATTATCTTCAAAAACCTGAGGACTCTCTGGTCAATTATCAATGCTATCAATGCTAGCGGGGAGTTGACGGATATTATCGAAGCGGCGGGATCCAGACTTTCCAATTTGTTCGATATATTGGCTTTTTCCATCCTCTTAAAGAAGGATTCAGACCTCTACATCTATTGCGATGAGTCATGCAACCGTCTTTTTGTCGACGAGGTGGCCCAAAATACGATCAAGACCCTTTCCTTTATTATTGGAGAACGGCTGCCCCCCAATGAGATCCACACCCACGTAGAGAGGAGGCGGTTTGAGACCCGCTTGAAAGGTTCCTCTGATAGTACGCTGAAATCCCACATTAGCCTTCCTTTGATCAATGAGGGAAAAGTTTTGGGATGTGCCTCGTTAAATAGCACCCTCACCAATGCCTTCGATGCCCAAGCTCTTCAATTCTTTTCCTTGATTACGTATCAAATGGCTTCATCCATGAAGCACTCCCAAGTTATTAGCTCGATGAAGGATATGGCCATTTATGATTCACTGACTAATCTCTACAATCGTAGGCACCTCGATCAAGTTCTTGAGGCGGAGTTCAGGAATTCATCCCTCGAAAAACATCCCCTCTCTTTAGTCATGGTGGATATCGACCACTTTAAACCCATTAACGACCATTATGGACATGACGAGGGCGACAGAGCCCTCATCCATATAGCTTCGATCTTGAAGGGATCCGTGCGTAACTACGATATCGTTTCCAGGTTTGGCGGAGAGGAATTTTTGGTGATCCTTCCAAAAACGATGCTGAAGGATGCAGTGGTCATTGCCGAGCGGATTCGAAGATCTGTCGAAACATCCCCTCTTTCCGTGGGCGATGAAAAGGTTTATCTCACCATTAGCCTCGGGGTTGCGGCAATTCCAGCTATTTGGCCCGATTCCAAAGAGGAATTCATCAAATGTGCAGATATAGCCCTATACGAGGCTAAGGATAAGGGTCGCAATAGGGTCTGTTTCTACGTTCCTACGCAACATCCCATCGCAAAGGGAGTATTGTCGAGATAACCGTCGTAGAGGATGTACTCTCCCCGTGGCTCCTAGCCAGGCATCAAATCCCCCGGAACGAACAATTGAGAGTTTTTGGTAACCATTGTTAACGGCTTCGTAAAAAGTCCATCTGCGGCGTTGCGCTTCATCTTTAGTCACTGCGGCGTACTGGTAAGTACGCCGCATTCCTAAAGATTCGCGCGCCTTGCATCTGGAGCTTTCTACTGTGCCGTCTGATTTATGACTTTTTACGAGACCATCATTGTTGCCGGAGCAAAAGGAGGGCAATTTCCGCTGCTTGAACTTGAAGGGCTAGCTTGGACACGACGTGACGCGTGAGTGCTCAATTGCCTTGAATGGTTAAGAAGTCCCTTCAGCGAGCCAAAGGGGGTTGGACAATAGACCGTCGGATTATCGATGAAAGGGCCCGCGGAGAGGTGATATAGTCCCTTTTTTTTGCGAAATCCATGGCCGGGAAACTGAGCCCGGGAGAAGCCCGAAAGAAGGGGAGCCCCGAGGTTTAAACGAGTTCCCCTTTTTCGGTGTCTAAGAGGTAGTTATGATATCGGATTTCGACCTTCTGGATCGATTTGAAGATGGAGATCAAGGAGCCCTTGAGGAGATTGTGTCGAAATATCAAAAACCCATCTTTTTCTTTATCCTTCGGATGGTTTGGGATGAAGCGGATGCAGCAGACCTATCGCAAAAGACCTTTATCAATGCCCTTCGGAATATCGGACGTTTCGATCGCCGATCCAATCTTAAAACGTGGCTTTACCGAATCGCCATCAACGTATGTAAAAACCATTTCAGGGATGACCCGAGGCGGAGAGAAGTTAATATCGAGGGGATGGTTTTCGCCGATCAGAAGAATCCATTGGACCATATCATATCGGAAGAAGAGAGAATCGGTTTATCCTTGGCCCTGAATCACCTTCCGGAAAAACAGAGGCATACGGTTATTCTCAAAGTGTATCAAGACTTGAAATATAGGGAGATCGCCGCAGTCACCGGATGCTCAGAGGGGACGGCGAAGGCGAATTTTCACTTTGGAGTCAAAAAATTGAGGGAAATCCTTACAGATTGAGGGGTGGGAAGCCATGGATTGCCGAGAAGTTCAGGATCAATTGATTGAATTCTATGAAGATCAACTCGACCGGAGAGACGCCGAGCAAATCAGGGGCCACCTGGAGATATGTTCCCTTTGCAGGGAGGAACTGAGTTCCATTGAGAAGGTCATACTGGGGTTGAAATCCCAACGACTGTCCGATCCGGGGGAGGTCTTCTGGAGGGATTTTCCCAAAAAGGTGAGAAAGGCCTTTTATGAAGGGGGGAGATCCATTCGAGTCCCAATCCTTCTGAGGGTTCGAGAAGGGTTTTATCGGACCACCAACTGGCTCCCCTTCTCAAAACCGGTTAATGCAGCGGTATCCATTGCCGCCATGGTCCTCATCGTTGTCGGGTTGCTTTTTTTTAGGGCAGGGTGGTTTTGGATGGGATCGAGGGGGATAGGCGAGGAGGCTTTGGAGGGTTATTTCGGAGGGACCGAAGTGATTGTCTCACCTTTCGCCCCTGGATCATTGGACAGCCTCTCATTACACCAGTTGAACGGCATTTCGAGGGAATTGATGGGATGGCTTGGTGGAATGGGAAGTTTGGGGGAGGCGATCCTTAAAGGGGATGGATTCCTCCGGGAGGAAGGAGTGTTCAACCAACTGGAGGGGCTCAATTCCACGGAGTTGGACTTCGTATACGATGCACTGAAGACGAGATACCTCAAAACCTCTACCTCTCTCCCCATACCAAATGGGCTGAGGGGGAGAATATTATGTTAAAGGAGGGCATGACATGAAGTGTAACAAGGGACTTTCTTCGATGCTTTTCACCCTGGCAACCGTCTTGTTCATCTTGGGTTTTAGTTTGCCCTGTTTCTCTCAGCCTCCAGGTGAAGGGAGACCCCGAGGGTCAGATAGGCCGGTCCTGGAGGGCGATGAATCCCCTCAACCCATTGAGAAGAGGGAGAAGATCCGCAAACGGATTGAACTGATCAGAATGTGGAAATTGACGGAGGAGCTCGATTTGACGGAGGAAACCGGGGCGAAGCTGTTTCCGATACTCCATAAGTACGATGAAAGGCGGATCAAGCTGGGGAAGGAGCGTCGAAAGATCACGGAGCAGTTGAGAAAGGCCTTGGAAGATGAGGCGACACCGGATGAGGAGATCGAAGCGGCGATGGAGAAAGTGGAGAAAAATGCGTTAGCCGCGTCCGATTTATTGCGTCAACAACGCGAGGAACTGAAAGGGGTCCTTTCACCAAGACAGCAGGCGAAATTTATCCTCTTCCAGGGGCAGTTTCAGCGGGAGATAAGAAAGCTCATCGCCGAAGCGAGGGAAGGGAGGAGAAGGGCGAAATGGGAGGAAAGGAAGGGGAGGAACAGAAGATATGATCGGCCGAGGGTGGACTAAATCCTCCCGGCCACTTATCTATCGGCCCAATAGCCATGCCTGGACGGATGAGATTACCTATTGGGATAATCCCCCGACCGAGAGGGAAAGATCCTGTTTGTCACCGCTGGTCGGTTCATTTTGGCAACCCGATGGATCATACCCGCCACGATCGCCAACATACCCAAAAGCAGCATGATGTTCCCGGTACGTGAGAAATGGAGGGCCAAGTACCTGAATCCAGCCACCGGATAGAGACAAACCCGTATACCGGCTCTTAGTACCGCGTTTTTTGCGATGAAATCAGCTATGGGTGGGCTGAACTCGTAGTAGAGAAGGACAAAAGTCCTTCCGAGGGGGTTGGTCAGGAGATATTGATTCCTCAAATCCCGCAGAACCTGGACATGACGCTCAAGGGGCGACCCAAAAGCCGCCGTGGCGATGAAGCAACCACCACCGCTCCCTGCCAAAGGCGGAGTAGCTTCATTGGAATAAGAAGAGTTTCCCAGGAGATTGTAAGCCCTGACTCTATAGTAATACGTTGTTTCCTCACTCAAGACGTCGCTATATGTGGTTACGTCCTGCCCAACGGTGTCTATTTCAACGTAATTCCCTGATGTTCCCTTTCTTCGTTCGATCCTGAATCCATCCTCATTAAATATGGGATCGGAATTGTCAATCCAATTGAGGTCGATTTGGTTTGAAGAGGCTTTTGTTGCGGTTAGATTCGTTGGCCCAATAGGAATGCAGAGGGGTTTATAGGCATTTATTCTGCCATTCGTTAATACCTTCCCGTTCAAACTGGGTATACTATCTACCCCATTGAGTATTCGATCTTTTAATTCATTAGTGGTTAGTCTGGGGTCCCGTGCCAGGATAAGTCCGGCTAACCCGGAGACATGGGGGGCGGCCATGGAGGTGCCCTGAAATTGCCAATAGCTGTATCCGGTTATGACCCAATCCTGAGCCGTTACCACCACATCATCGATATAAACCCCGTCATCGTTATTGGAAGAATTGGAGTACAGATTGAACCCGATATTGATGGCGTTGGAGAGATCCCCCAGTGGAGAGAGATTAATGGTATGTTGATTGAAGGAACCACCTGTACTACCGCTGAACCATCCATCCCCATTTAAGAGGTAAACGGGGAGGAATCCATTCCCGCCGCCTAAATTACCGCCGATGTATAAAAAATCAGTAAGGGGTTCAAGGTCGCATCTCAGTTGAATATCCATCGATACGAATTTATCGACGAGATTAAGAGGCGTATCATAGGTAATATAGGAATCCGTATCATCCAGATAATTTCCCGAAGGGCTATCCGCCAAGCTACTGACGGGACTCTTGGCAGTGGCCTGCGTTATCCCCCACGTGTTGTTATTTCCCCATGATGTCCAATTTCCGAGACCGGATTCGAAATCTTCACTGAAGAGGGTATTGATCGTCGGATCCATCCCACGGAAAAGGATGGAGCTCCGGATATTAACCCCGGGCGCCCCAACATCCACGGAGGTCGCCCCGTAGTTGGAGAAGGAGGCTAGGTCATCATTGTGATCCGTGGCCGCCACCGATATGATATTCGGAAGATCGTAGCTGGCTGGATAGAAAGGGTCCTGATCGTTATCATCGCCAATCCCATCGTCGCCCCCATTGCCGGCCGCGGCCACGAAGAGACATCCTGCATCGTTTGCATAGGATATGGTGTCGTAGAGGGCCTGGGAGAAGCCTCCGCCACCCCAGCTTGCATTGATAACCCTGGCTCCATTATCGGCAGCGTACAAGATGGCCTCAATGGCTCTCGCTGTGTCTCCTCCCCCCCAAGAACCGAAAAACCGTAAGGGCATGATACTGGCATACCAATTCAGACCGGTAATACCTGCGCTATTATTCCCGATAGCGGCGATGGTTCCCGCAACATGGGTCCCATGGGTATAGTAATCCGTAGGGGTGTTATCCTCTCCCACAAAATCCCAGCCATAAAAGTCATCGATATAACCGTTGCCATCATCATCGATTCCCGGAGTCCCACTGAGCTCCGCATCGTTGGTCCAAATATTACTATACGAGCCATCATCGAGGTCGGGGTGGTTGTACGCAACCCCT
>JAUWDQ010000214.1 GCA_030608745.1 Pseudomonadota bacterium
CTTGATTCTGGCCTTGCTGGAGACACATTTGACATCCGGTCGTGGAACCATAACTTCACGGACAACGGCCTGCTTGAGCTCGAATATCCCGTGAATCATCTCGTGCTCTTCCTGGTCGATCACCCCCTCCTTTTCACCGACATCGATGATGGATTGGATATCTTCTTCGGAGAGGGAAACTTTTCGGTTTCGGAAAAAACGGCGACACAATCCCGCAAATTTGTTCAACATCCCGCTTTTCGAATCATCCTCCAGAGGTCTCACGCTCCTTTTCATGGTGTGGATAGGGTGCCTTTGGGCTTTGTACCTCGGATAGGCCATAATCTGTTATAGAGTTCCTCTTGAACCCTCTCCATCGGTTGTCGGCCCCCTCTGGCGTGATCATAGCCCGCAAGGTGAAGGATGCCGTGGATGAGGAGAAAGGCGATCTCCTCCTCGAGGCTCAAGCCCGATTCCCGAGCCTCCTTTATCGCCGTCTCCACGGAGATAACCACATCTCCTAGCAACTGGGGGGTAATTTCGGCAAACTTCCCTTGGGCCATGGGAAAGGAAATGACATTGGTGGGGCGGTTTCTCTTGAGATACTTGTCGTTTAAATCCCTAATCTGCCGATCATCGACAAAAAGTATGCTGATCTCTTTATCCGGGTGATTCAACTCTTTTAAGATCCTTCGGGCCACCCTTGTGATCATCTTTTCGTCTAATTTTGCGAGGTTTTGTCGATCTTGAATGAATACCTTCATTGCCTTCTTTCTTTGAGGCATTATGCTCTTCCTGAGAATTCGGGTATTCAACCCGTTGGTGGAAAATTCCTGTAAGGATACGGCCGAAGCTTTCCTCGATATAATGGAGATCCCTTAGGGTCAATTCACAATCGTCGAGCTGCCCATCGGTAAAGATATTATTGATGATTCGGCTGACTAGCCCCTTAACCCGGGATGACGTGGGATCAGATAAGGTCTTGGATGCGGCTTCCACGGCATCTGCCAGCATCACAATGCCCGCTTCCTTGGTTTGGGGTCTCGGGCCTAAATATCGGTAGTCCTTTTCGTTGATGGATTCGACCCCTGGATTTCCCTTTTCCTTTGCCTTCTGATAAAAAAAGGAAACCAGGCTTGTTCCGTGGTGTTGTTGAATAATGTCGAGGATCTTCTTGCCGAGTTTCTGTCTCTTGGCCAACTCTACCCCATCCTTTACATGGGCGTTGAGGATTAAACTGCTCATGCTCGGGGACAATTTGTCATGGGGGTTTCCCTTTCCCCCCTGATTCTCGGAAAAATAGAGGGGCTTTTTGATTTTCCCGATATCATGATAATAGGCACTGACCCTGGCTAACAGTGGATTGACGTCGATTGCTTTTGCCGCCGCTTCAGCAAGGCTGCCGACGATAATACTGTGATGGTAGGTTCCCGGGGCCTGAACGATGAGATCCTTGAGAATGGGCTGGTCGAGGTTGGCCAGCTCCAATAACGTAATATCGGTGGTGTGGCCGAAAATCCCCTCAACGATAGGAGTAGTCCCCAAGACGATGATTGCGCTCAATATCCCCCCGATGAACCCGAAGCCGCTATTGAATAAGACGTCGATTCCCAGAGTTCCTCTGAACATTTCGTAAAAGACGATCACCAGGGCATTGGCCACTCCCACATGTAATCCGGCCTTTATGAGGGTGCTCCGCTTTTCACATCGGGCAACGCCATTAGCCCCTACAATACCTCCTATAAAAAGGTAGATGAAAAAGAAGAGGCTGTTGTCCAAGAGGATGGCTGAAAATATGCTGGCAATGATGGAATAAACGATGGCGACTTCGGAGTTGATCACAATGCGGGCCAACATCGCCCCTGCGGCCACGGGAAAGAGATAATAATACGACGATGAAGAAATAGTTAAGAAGTTGCTCTCAATGGATTCCGAGATAAAGATGAAGAACTTTAAGGCGAGGACGACCATGATGAGGTTCAAACTGACAAAGAGTAGATCCCTGGAACTGAGGGAGATCTTCCTGATGTTCTTCGTAGAAAACGTATAGAGGAGATAGACAATCATGAGTATCAGGAAGAACAACCCCACGGTAATCAGGAACACATTCGCTTTTTCCCTCAATGCCCCAAGGGCCTGAAGTTTAACCAGATGCCCCTTCGCTATCCTTTCCCCTTCCCTGACCAACATTTCACCTTTCTTGATTTGAAATAAGACGGGTTTGACCTCATGAATGGCCGCGGTCTTGCGCGCTTCGGTCTCATTGCGATTGAAGGTCAAGTTGGGTTCTATGAGATGGGAGGCAATTTTGACTAAGACAGGGCTCATTCCCCTGCCGATAGTCTTGGATAAGGCCTTGGCCTTCTGCTTGATGATAGCCTCGGCTTGAGCCGAATCGATAATGGTATCGAGGTGGCGTCTTATCCTCTCGGTTTGGGTCTGGATATTACGCACAACGATCCCCTTGGCCCTCTCTTGAGCCAGAAAATCGTGGTCTCCCACGATGCCCTTGTTCATAAGGGGTTGGACAAAACCGAGGATGACATCTTCTATGGATTGGTCAAACCCGCTCTTGGCCAGGACATCAAACTCCCTGGAGGTAAAGGTAACCCCGAGGAGCTCTCCCAACTCCTTCCCCCTCTCCCCCTCTCGACCCATGACCTCATCACGTTCCACATGCTCCCTCATGAGGGAAAAGGAGGTCCGGATTTTTCCCATGATTTTCTGTAGGATGGACGGATCGTAATCGTAGATGGAAAGTACCGCCTTTTCGGCCTCAATCCGTTTGGTCAGGGTTGCATTTTCATCCTCCACCAGGAAATCCTGGGTCGATTTGATGTCGGCCGATGCAACGCCCCCTACCTGGTAATGTTCGGAGGGGATCTGAATTGCAGGGGAAAGCAACAGGGCCAAGATAATGGTGGACGTAACTCCGATCATCCACCTCTGTACTGAGGGGTTGAGGTAGATGGGGGCGAGGTAGAGCCTCTTGAAATCGCGAAGCCTTTTCAAGGACAAAGGGGATTTTTTGGCCCGGCTATTTTGGGGCTTTCCCCTTCGAAGGCTCCCATTATCCACGGTTGTGTCCCTTCAATCCTTTGAGCCGAGCCCTCGATTCCGCTTTTTCATATGCCCTGATGATATCGGTAACCAAGGGATGGCGAACAACATCCTTTTCGGAAAAATAGACGAATGAGATTCCTCGGATATCCTTAAGGATTCCTTGAATCTCAATCAACCCGGAGTTTTTGTTTTCGGGCAAGTCTACCTGAGTGATATCTCCCGTAATAACCGCCTTTGAATTGAACCCCAAACGGGTCAGGAACATCTTCATCTGTTCAGAAACCGTGTTTTGGGCTTCGTCCAAGATGACGAAGGAATCGTTGAGAGTTCTCCCCCTCATGAACGCCAAGGGAGCCACCTCAATTATTCCCCTCTCGATCAATTTACTCGCCTTGTCGAAATCCATCATGTCATGGAGGGCGTCGTAAAGGGGCCTCAGATAGGGGTTTACCTTCTCGTACATATCCCCGGGTAAGAACCCCAGTTTCTCTCCTGCCTCAACGGCCGGCCGAGTCAATACAATTCGTTCAACCTCCTTCTTGAAGAGAAATGAAACGGCCATGGCCATGGCCAAGTAGGTTTTTCCCGTGCCGGCGGGGCCGATCCCGATGACCATATCATAATGCCTTATTGCGTCCAAATATTCCTTTTGTACAATGCTTTTCGGGGTGATCACCCCCCTCTTGGACGAAATGTAGATGGTATCGAGGAAGATCTCCTCCAAATTTACCGAATTATCCGATGAGAGGATTTGGATTGAATAATCGATGTCGCTGGGATACAGCGGATAACCCTTCTTAAGCAGGGAATAGAGCTCCTGTATGAGCCTTCGGCTCAGGTCGACCTCGATATCATCCCCGTAAATGATGATGGTATTTGCCTTGGTGGATATCCTTACCCCGAGGGCCCTTTGAATTCGCCTAAGATGCTCTCCTTGAACGCCGAAAAGCTGGTTAGCCAGACGATTATCGTCGAAGGTTATCTTTTCAACCTTCTCCTTTCCCCCTTCTTTCAATGAACCCCCTTCATTTTCCCATTATCTGTACGGTAACCTTTCTGCTTCGAGGCCGGTTGTCGAAATCCAACAGGACGACTTGCTGCCATGTACCAAGGAACAATCTTCCTTCCATTAAGGGGATACTTAAAGAGGGCCCCAAAAGAGAGGCCCTTACATGGGAAAACCCGTTTCCATCGCCCCATCTTCGATCGTGTTCGTAGGGAATATCCCTCGGGGCTATTCTATCGATGGCCTTTTTGAGGTCATTGACCACCCCTGACTCAAATTCGATGGTAGTCAAAGCCGCCGTCGATCCTGAAATAAACAACATTATACTACCATCTTGAACTCCGGATTGCAATACCTCTTCTTGAACCTCACGAGTGATATTGATGATATCGGTTTGACCAGTAGTTTTGAATGGTAGCTCTGATGTCACGATTTTCATCTCTCCACCCACTCCTTTTGGGCCTTTACCCTTTTAACGATCTCGGCAAAAGTAGT
>JAUWDQ010000067.1 GCA_030608745.1 Pseudomonadota bacterium
TGGCCATCCCTCACGTCGAAACATTTGGTCTCTACCCCCCGATCATCAATGACAATCCGTCCATCTGTCAACACCCCATCCACATCCAGGATCAAGAGCTTGATTTTTTTCGCCTTTTCCAGGCTCCTTGAGCTCATTAGATGACCCCCGCCTTCAGCAGATCATGGAGGTGAATGATACCGACGGGGGTTTTGTCCTCCCCGCTATTAAAGACGAAAAGGGAGGTAATGGAGTATTCCTCCATCTTTTGGACGGCTCTGGCGGCGAGGGAATCCCTTTCAATCCTTTTGGGCTTCCGTGTCATGACCTCCGATGCCTTTCGGTTGAGCAGGGGCAATATCCTGGAGATTTCGTCCGTTTCACCGCTATTTGAGAGGATCACCACGATATCCTCTTTGGCCAGCATCCCCAGATCGCCGTGCATCCCCTCCACCGGATGGAGGAAGAAGGCGGGCGTCCCGGTGCTGGCCAGAGTAGAGGCAATCTTCTTTGCGATGATGCCAGACTTCCCAACCCCCATCACCACCACCTTCCCCCTGCAATGGTAAATGAGCTCCACGGCCCTTTCGAAATTCTCATCGATCTTATCCATCAGACAGCGTATGGTATCCGCCTCGATCTTTAAGACTCGTTTGGCCCTCTCCACACTCATAACCCACCATTCTTTACAATCTGATCGATCTCCTTAACCTGGGCTAAGAAAGACCCTATTACGTCCAGGGATACGCTGTTCGCGCCGTCACACAGGGCCCGTGAAGGATCCTCGTGAACCTCTATAAACAGAGCATCTATTCCCGTTGCCACAGCCGCCCTAGCCAATTGGGGAACCAACTCTCGGTGACCTCCCGAACGGTCCCCACCTGCTCCGGGCAGCTGCACGCTATGGGTAGCATCGTATACAATGGGATAACCGAAAGATCTCATGATGACCAACGACCTCATGTCACTGACCAGATTGTTATATCCAAAGGTCGTCCCCCGCTCCGTCAAGAGCAGGTTTTCATTTCCCGTGAAGGTCACCTTTTCGATGACATTGCGTATGTCCCATGGGGCTAAAAAGGGGCCCTTTTTGATGTTAATGGTCTTGCCCGTTTTCGCCACCTCCATGATGAAATCCGTTTGCCTGGAGAGGAAAGCCGGGATTTGGATCACGTCCAAAAGGGCCGAGGCCTTCTCAATCTCCTCAAAACGATGGACATCGGAAAGCAAGGGAAGATCCAGTTCCTCCTTGACCCGACGCAAAATCCTCAATCCCTCATCCAGTCCCGGTCCCCGATAGGAGTGGAGGGATGAGCGGTTGGCCTTATCATATGAGCTCTTGAAGATGAGATCCATGCCGATGGTTGAGGCGATCTCCTTTATCCCCTTTGCAATCCTCAGGGTTACCTCCTCGTCTTCGATTACACAAGGACCCGCCAGGAGGACCAAAGGCCTATCCCCTCCGATGGTAACGGAATTGACATGGACTTCTCTGGGGACCATTTAACCCTTCTTCCGGGAGACAGTCCTCCCTCTCTGCCGCTTCCCCGAGCTGTCTCCCCTCTGGTTTCCCAACGATGCCTTGATAAAATCCCGAAAGAGGGGATGGGGATCCATGGGATGGGATTTAAATTCCGGATGGAACTGACATCCGAGAAACCATGGGTGGTCCCCCAGCTCGATGACTTCTACCAAATCTCCGTCCGGGTATAAACCGCTCACCTTAAGTCCCGACTTGGTCAACATCTCCTTGTATTCGTTATTGAATTCGTACCGATGTCGATGTCTTTCCCAGATCATCTTCCTGTTATAGGCCCGCAAGGCCACGCTCCTTTCTACCAGCTTACAGGGGTAAGCGCCCAGCCTCATCGTCCCACCTTTGTCCGAATGGATGTCCCGCTTTTGGACCACCTTTTCCCGATCAACCCACTGCTCCATGAGGTAGATGACGGGGGCCGTGGTATTGACGTCGAATTCCGAGCTATTGGCCCTCTTCAGCCCGGCCACGTTTCTCGCGAATTCGATAACCGCGGCCTGCATCCCGAGGCAGATCCCGAAAAAGGGAATCTTATTCTCCCGTGCATATTGGACTGCTTTGATCTTTCCCTCCATCCCCCTCTGACCAAACCCCCCGGGTACCAGAATCCCATGAGCACCCTTGAGCAAGCCGTCCGCCTTCTCCTTCTCCATCCTTTCGCAATCAACATAGTTCAGGTTGACACGACAATCGTTGGCAATACCCCCATGGATTAAAGCCTCGTGTAGGCTTTTATACGAATCCTTCAGATGGACGTACTTCCCAACCACGGCAATGGAGGCTGACCGCTTTGGATTCTTGACCTTCCTCACCAACCGATCCCAGGGCCGTAAATTAGGGCGCCCCGTCCAGATGTTGAGCAATTCGACCAGTCTATTGTCCAAGCCCTCCTGGTGGAAGGCGACGGGAACTTCGTAGATGGACTCCACGTCCTTGGCCGTGATGACCGCATCCTTGTCGACATTGCAAAATAGGGCAATTTTTTCCTTAACCTGAGGGGTGAGAAACCGGCTGGTTCGGCAGAGGAGGATATCGGGCTGAATCCCGATCTCCCGAAGCGCCTTCACGCTATGTTGGGTGGGTTTGGTCTTGAGCTCCCCGGCCGTCTCAATATAGGGAACCAAGGTCAGGTGGATATAGGCCGTATTTTCCCTTCCCAAATCGCTCCGCAATTGACGGATGGCCTCCAAGAAGGGAAGGCTCTCTATATCCCCCACCGTCCCCCCTACCTCCACAATCACCAAATCGACGTTATCGGCTAAATCGAGGACCTTGCTCTTAATCTCATCGGTAATGTGGGGAATGACCTGCACGGTCCCGCCCAGGTATTCACCCCTCCTCTCCTTGGAGATGACGGCGTCGTATATCTGCCCGGTGGTGAAATTGTTCTTCTTCCCCATCTCTGCGTGGGTGTAACGTTCATAGTGTCCAAGATCCAGGTCCGTCTCGGCTGCGTCATCGGTGACAAAGACCTCACCGTGCTGGAAGGGGTTCATGGTACCCGGATCAACATTGATATAGGGGTCGAATTTCAAAAGGCTGACGGTCAACCCCCTACTCTCCATTAAGGCCCCAATGGATGCTGAGGCCAGCCCCTTTCCCAGGGATGAGACAACTCCTCCAGTGATGAAAATAAACTTGGACCTCAAGGCTTACTCACCCCTCATGAAGATATCCATGATTTGGTACCCATTTTCGATAGAGACGCCGCTTCCTTTGACCGATTCCTCATCGAAGCTCATCCCTTCCGGCCAAGTCTTCCTGTTACGGGAATCGTATATGGCAAAGGGAACGGGATCGGGGACATGGGTCCTTATGGGGATGGGCGTAAGGTGATCTGGGAGAACCATCACCCGATAGTCTCCCACGTCTCGCATTCCCTCAAGTATTGTCCCAACAACCTCCTTATCGAAGGCCTCGATGGTCTCTATCTTCTTGGAAATGTCCCCGCTGTGACCCGCCTCATCCGGTGCTTCCACGTGGATAAACACCAAATCCTTAACCTCCAACTCCTTAAGCCCGTATTCCGCCTTCCCTCGATAGTTGGTGTCGAAATACCCCGTTGCCCCTGGGACGTCGATCACCTCCAACCCGGCATACAGTCCAATTCCCTTAATCAAATCGACGGCGGAGATCACCGAGCCCTCTACCCCGAACTTGTCGGCCAAGGTAGGGATTTGGGGCCTTCTACCCTGACCCCACAGCCAGATGGAGTTGGCCGGTTTCAACCCATTTTCCATCCTGGCCAGGTTTACGGGATACTCCTTCAAAAGAATCTGAGAGCGGGTGAGGAGTTTGATAATTCCGTCCTTGCCCCCCACCTTGGGCAGGTAATCGAAGATCCCCTTCCCCACGATGTCATGGGGAGGTGTAAGGTGAAGGCCTTCGATCCCCTTTCGACTCCCCCCTCCTTTCCAGACCATGAGATGACGGTAGCTTACGCCGGGATAGAATCGAATTGCCTCAGTCCCCATCTCGTGGTCGATATACTGGATAATCTGCCGGGCCTCTTCCGAGGATATGTGGTCGGCGGTGAAGTCCTCCATAATCACCTGAGGACCAAAGACCCCGAGAGTAACCAGGTTACACCGAAATGCCACGTCATCCGCTTCAAGGGAAACCTTCATGCTGGCCGCTTCAAGGGGGCCTCTCCCCGTAAAATATCGGGCAGGGTCGTATCCGAGGAGGGACATATTGGCGATCTCGGTTCCGCTGGAGAATCCCCGGGGGATGGTCCTGACCAATCCAACCGCCCCATTTCTGGCAACCCAATCCATATTGGGCGTGTCCGCCATCATCAACGGAGTCTTACCATCCAATTCCGCCAATGGATAATCGGCCATGCCATCGCCGACCATTATGACATATTTCATCGATCACCCTCGAAGGCAGTAACATTCTTAAACTTATAACAGAAGATGGCTGAAAGTCAAACGAAAAGGCGGGATGTTAAGCAAAAGATGTGCCAACTCTCACCACAGTAATAGCTTTTACCCCTCGATATCCTGTGGGGAGGCCTTTGTGAAGACCCTGGGGAGAGATTTCTGAAAAAACCGCTCTTCGCTACTCCTTTCTCCTATTTTTTCAGTGCTACGGTTATGCGGTGCTGCGATAGAGAAAAGTGATGCAGTTGTGCGGTTATGCAGTTAGAAGAAACCTCCTAACGGCAACACCAGGTAACAGCAGCACTAAAATTTGGTGCTGTGGTTGTTGAGGTTAAGGGTAAGAGATATTCGTCATTTGGCATTATAGAGAACAGATTTCGGAGAAAAGGGATTTCTTGATGTAATTCACCACTCTCTCGGCCTCCATCCTGGCCTCTTGCCGCTTCCCTTCCGGGATAGATAAGGGGGAATCCCTCAAAGTATTGCCCCGAAATCCTAGCCGCCGGCCCATCCCCTCGAAGCTTTGGGGAAGGTCGTCATTCAGGTCAACCTCGTTCATGATTGCCCAGGCCCGGGTCCAGGCTCTCGCCACATTCGTAACTTCATATCCACCTCCTCCCAGGGCAACCCAGGGGATTGAGAGGCCCTTTAACTTCTCGATCACCTTGGTAAATCCGTTTGTGGTTAGACAGAGATGTGCGAGGGGATCGCTGTAAAAGGTATCGACCCCCAGTTGCGTCACCATCACATCTGGCTTAAATCCCCTGATCAGCGGGGGCACAACCTCTTCAAAGGCCCAGAGGTATATCTCGTCATCGGTGAAGGGGTGAAGGGGAACGTTGATCGAAAATCCCTTCCCCTCCCCTTCCCCCATCTCACCTTCAAATCCCGACCCGGGAAAGAGAAAATTTCCGCTTTCGTGCAGCGAGATGGTCATCACCCGGTTGGTTTCGTAGAAGGCCCGTTGAACACCATCCCCATGATGGGCGTCGATATCAATATAGGCGACGCGTTTGCCTCGACTCAAGAGCCAGAGGATGACAATAACGGGATCATTCACATAACAAAAACCCGAAGCACGATCCTTAAGGGCATGATGAAGCCCGCCGGCGATGTTAAAGGCAATATCGGCCTCCTTTTCCCCTACCAGCTGGGCGCTTTGAATACTAGCCCCGGTAGCCAAGAGGGACCATTCCCAAAGGCCCCTAAATATGGGATTGTCGCCGTGTCCCAGCCCATACATGAACGCGTCCCCTGCGGGGGAACCCTGGCTGCCGCGTTTCAAGACATCCAAATAGTCCGGACTGTGGAAAAGGGAGAGTTCCTCCTCCGTCGCCTCCCGTGTCTCAACCAGCCTCATCGACGGAAGGGAGAGAAGACCGTATGCCCTGATGAGTTCGTAGGTCAATTTGAGCCGAACGATCTTCAGTGGGTGGGCGAGACCATAATCGTAGTCGGCGTATCTATCGGTGTAGATGAAGACGGTCCGCATTCGCGCGTGTCCGTGAAGCGTGTTCCGTGTCCGTGATATTCCGTGCCCGTGAAGCGTTGTCCGTGTCCGTAAACCGTGATTCGTTACTCGGTATTCGATTTTTTGGCATTTGAAATTTGAACTTTGACATTTGGCATTGATTTTAGAACCCCATCACCCCCACTACCGCGTCCAACCGAGCGGGAGTAGAGACGGGCTTCGGCGAAATCCCGATGGCATTGTCGGGATCCTTGAGCCCGTGACCAGTGATGGTGCATACCACCGTATCCCCGGCCTTGACAACCCCCCTTTCGGTCATCTTAATCAACCCCGCCACCGAGGCCGCTGATGCCGGCTCTCCGAATACCCCTTCAAGCCGGGCCAGATAGCGATACGCCTCCAGGATTTCCTCATCGCTGACCATGTCTATGACGCCGCCCGATTCGTCACGAGCCCTCTCGGCCTGCTCCCAGCTAGCTGGATTTCCGATTCTAATGGCCGTGGCAACGGTCTCAGGTTTGGCGATGATGTGTCCCTTGACGATAGGGGCAGCCCCCTCCGCCTGAAAGCCCATCATCTTGGGCAGTGACCCAATCCTCCCCCTGCCCCGGTATTCCTTATATCCCTTCCAATAGGCGGTTATATTGCCTGCATTACCAACGGGCAAAAAATGGTGGGTGGGAGCCTCCCCCAATTGGTCACATATCTCGAAGGCCGCAGTCTTCTGGCCCTCAATTCGATAGGGATTGAGAGAATTCACCAGGGTGATGGGGTAGTCGTCCGAAATTTCCCTGACGATGCTCAAGGCCTCGTCAAAGTTTCCCTGAATTTGGATCACCTCGGCCCCATGGACCATCGCCTGGGAAAGCTTGCCGAGGGCGATTTTTCCTTCCGGTATGATGACATAAGCTTTCATGCCCGCCCTGGCGGCATAGGCGGCCGCCGAGGCAGAGGTATTCCCCGTGGATGCACAGACGACCGCTTTGGATCCCTCCTCAAGGGCCTTGCTTACGGCCACCGTCATCCCCCTATCTTTAAAGGAGCCCGTCGGATTCAACCCTTCATATTTCAGGTAAATGTCGATATCGCGGGGAAGGATCTCCTGAATTCTTTTTGCCCGGATCAAAGGTGTCCACCCCTCGTTAAGGGTAACAATCCACCGTTCTTCCCCCACGGGGAGAAAATCACGGTAATTTCGGATCACCCCTCTCCATGGCTCAATGCGGTGTTCCTTCATTGTTCAAATTCCCGGACAAAACCCTCAACTCAACTCGCCCTCGACCCGAATGAGCATGGTCTTGTCCAAAATCACATCCATCTTATCGATTTCCTTAAAGGCCCTGTGGATATTCCGCTCCCGCGCCTCATGGGTCATTATCACCACGGGAACGGCCCCGGCGACCTGTCTCCCCTTCTGGATAACCGATGCGATGCCGATATCATTCTTCCCCAACACCCCGGAGATCTTGGACAAAACTCCGGGTCGGTCTAACGCCGAAAACCTCATGTAGTAAGGCCTGACGATATCCTCGATATCCTTGACCTTCATCTCCATGATGTGTGTCTGTTGAAGGGAGAGGGTGGGCACCCTTCCTACAGTACCCTTGAGGACATTCCGGCTGAGTTCGATCAGGTCACTTGTCACCGCGCTTGCCGTGGCCATCATGCCCGCTCCCTGACCATAGAACAAGGTCTCCCCGACGGCATTTCCCCTGAGAAAAATGGCGTTGAAGACCCCACCGACGGTGGAAAGGAGATGATTGGAAGGCAGCATGGTGGAATGAACGCGGGCCTCGATCGTCTCCCCATCGGCCTTGGCGATGGCCAACAGCTTTATCGTATACCCAAACTCCTGGGCGAATTGTATATCCAGGGGAGTGATATCGGAAATCCCCTCAATGAAAATATCCTCGAAGGGGATCTTGGCCCCAAAGGCCAGCTTAATGAGGATTGCCAGTTTGTGGGCTGCATCGATCCCCTCGATATCGAAACTGGGGTCCTTCTCGGCATATCCTTGGGCCTGGGCCTGGCGGAGAACTGCGGCAAACTCACCACCCTCGTTGCTCATCGTGCTCAAGATGTAGTTGGAGGTCCCATTGAGGATGCCGAAGATGGCCTCAATGCGCTCGGCAACGAATCCCTCTTTGAGGGCGCGGATGATGGGAATTCCCCCTCCCACCGCGGCTTCAAAATTTAGATCGACGTTATACCGGTGGGCAACACGACACAATTCATCCAAATGGGTAGCCAGCAGCGCCTTATTGGCCGTTACCACGTGTTTTCCCCCCTTGAGGGCTTCGATAATATAGGATCTGGCGGGTTCCATCCCCCCGATGAGCTCCAAAACGATGTCGATCTCCGGGTCCCCGATCACCTCTTCAGCGCGGTTTGTCAACACCTCCCGGTTCACCTTTACCGATCTCTCGGTCTCCAGGTCAATGTCCGCAATTCGCTTGAGGACGATCTTCGACCCCAGTCGCTTCTCGATCAACGGCCCATTTTCCCGGAGGATCCTGACAACCCCGGAACCCACGGTACCCCATCCAATCAGCCCCACATGAATCACCTTCATATCACCCTCCTACCCCACCCTGGCCAATTCAAGTCGATCCTTCCACCTCTCCCTGAGGACTCTCGTCAAAGGGCGGTGGCCTGGCTGGGAGAGATCAGGATCCGTCTCCACCAGCGAGAAGGCCTCCTGGCGAGCCTGGTTAAGGATTTTCCCATCCCGCATGATATTGGCCACACGAAAATCCGGGAGGCCCGATTGCCTTGTGCCCAGAAAATCTCCTGGGCCCCGTATGGACAAATCCTCCTCGGCAATTCGAAATCCATCGCTCGTTTCCTCCATCACCCTCAACCTCCGCCTAGCTTCTTCGGATCTCCGATACTGGGCCAGCAGCAGACACTTGGATGGATATCTCCCCCTACCGATTCTCCCCCTGAGCTGATGAAGCTGGGGAAGCCCAAATCGCTCGGCATGCTCCACCAAAATCACCGAGGCATTAGGGATATCAATGCCCACCTCGATCACCGTGGTAGCCACCAAGACATCGATCTGGCCATCCCTGAATTTCACCATCAACTCCTCCTTTTCCTCCCCCTTCATCCGACCATGGATTAAGCCCACCCTGAATTCGGGGAAGATATCCTTTTGGAGATGATCGGCCATTCGGGTGGCGTCCAGGAGGTCCACCTTATCGGACTCTTCAACCAGGGGATACACCAAGAAGGCCTGCCGTCCCCTCCTGATCTCCTCCTTCACGAGCTCGTATACCTTAGGCCTTGACCTTTCGTAATAGAGCCTCGTTTCCACGGGAACCCTACCCGGGGGAAATTCGTCGATAATGGAGATGGCCAAATCCCCATACAGGGTGAGGGTCAATGTTCGAGGAATAGGGGTAGCGGTCATCACTAGCACATCCGGGTTTATCCCCTTCCTTCTCAACATGGCCCTCTGGATGACGCCGAATTTATGTTGCTCGTCGATGACCACCAAGCCAAGCCTATGAAAATGGAGATGTTCCTGAATCAGGGCGTGTGTCCCGATAATAATTTGCCCCTCGCCAGAGGAGATGGACTGCTGAATCTCCTCTCTTTCCGAACCTTTGACGTTGCTGGTCAGCAGGACCGGCCGAACTCCCAATGGCCTGACCAGCCGACGGATGTTCAGGAAATGCTGCTCGACCAGAATCTCGGTAGGGGCCATGAAGGCTGTTTGAAAGCCATTCTCCACGGCGATAAGGGCGGCCATAAGGGCCACAATGGTCTTTCCGCTCCCCACATCCCCCTGAATGAGACGATTCGCGGGGTGGGGTTGTCTCATATCCTCTTCGATTTCCGAGAGAACTCGCTCCTGGGCAGGAGTCAACCGAAAATCCAGGGATTGGAGAAGCCTCTGGGTATACCCGTGGAGGATTTGAAAGGGGATCCCCTGCTCCGTCTTGACCGCGCTTTTCCTCAGGGCTAGTCCTAATTGCAGGAAGAAAAATTCGTCGAAGACGATCCGCCTGTGAGCATCGGATCGGTTGAGGTTAAATTTCTCCAAGGAGACATCCTCCGAGGGGAAATGAACTTGTCTGATAGCCTCCCCGAAATCCATCAGCCCCTGGCGCCGGGTAATATCCTCCGGGATGGCACTGGTAAGCTCATGGGCATAGTGTTCAATAATTCCCTTCATGATTTTTCGGATTGTCTTCTGATACAGCCCTTCGGGCTCGGAGTAAATGGGTACGATCCTCTTGAAATGGAGTGGGTCATCCTCGATATGATCGGCTATCTCCATATCCGGGTGATGCATTTCCCTCTGAGATTTAAAAAGCCTCACCTCGCCGGATATGACGACACGCCGCCCCTTTTTGAACCGGCTTTTGAGATATTCCTCGCTGCCGCGAAACCATTTCAGGGTGAGGGTCCCCGTCTCATCTCCTACGATGACCTCGAAAACCCTCTTCCTATTGCCCTTATAGAAAACGGTTCCCGCCAACAGTACTTGGGCCAGTACCGTCTCCACCTTCCCCACCTGAATCTGCGAGATCTTCTTGATGACCCTTCGGTCTTCATACCTCCGGGGCAAAAAATAGAGGGCATCCTCAATGGTTGTTATCCCCTTTTTCTCCAACTTCTTTGCGATCCTCGGGCCCACCCCTTTGACGAATTGTATCGGTTGGGAAAGGACCTTCCTCTTAGCCTTAACCTTCCTGTCAGCCTCAACCTTAGCCTTAACCTCAACCTCGGCCTCAGCCTTAACCTCGCCCTTAACCTTAGCCTCTAACCTCTTACCTCCAACCTCTGGCCTCCCCGTCTCCTCTCCCTCCCTTCTTCCCTCTTCACTCTTAATTCTTAATTCTTCATTCTCCCTTCTCCCCTCAGCCTTAGCCTCAGCCTTAACCTCAACCTTTTCTATTTCCGTCATGATCCTCATGGATCGGGCGATGCGTTCCTTCTTCTCCTCCATCGGCGAGTCTTCGAAACCGGAAAAGACTTCCAGTAACTCACGGATCAGCCCCTTCTCTGATCAACCCTATGATCGGGAAGATTGTTGAGAATTATTCATACCTTCCCATGTGGATCGCTTCCGGAATATTGTACCCCTTGGGATTCATTATTTTATTATTGACGATACGGAAAATTCATCCAATTGAATTTCAACCGGCGGAAAATCAATGATGTCGATCAAGGCAATTGTTGTTATATTCTTTGGCCTTGGTTTTTTGTTTTTTACCCAACCCCTGGGGGAATTTTATGGAATGGACGTAAACTCAGGCGGAATCGTTACCGGTCGACTGCTGGGGCAAATGTATGTTCTTTTTGCCTTAGTGCTTTGGTTTTGCAGGAATACGTCTGACGCATCCATAAAGAAGGCGTTTGCGATTTCAATTACAATTGGAGATGCCATTGGAACAGTTGTTTGCCTTTTAGCTGTCCT
>JAUWDQ010000093.1 GCA_030608745.1 Pseudomonadota bacterium
GCGAATGCAATTTTTATTAGTTGTACAAATTACCGGACCTTTGATATCATAGAACGATTGGAAAAGGACTGTAAGAAACCTGTGGTAACAAGCAATCAGGCGACCTTCTGGGCTGCCCTTCGGACCATAGGATGTATGGAACCGATCCATGGTTTCGGAACGTTACTGCAGGAATTCTGAGGAAGGAGGTGGTGCAAAAAATAGGATAAATGTCGGTAAGGAAAAGTGCTATTAAAAAAGAGGAGGTATAACACATGAGAAAGCAGTTAACGGTAATGACCATCTTGTTTCTTTTCGTTTCCTTCTCGTCCTTCGTTTTCGCTGCGGAGCCGATCAGAATTGGATATATAGGTCCCCTTACGGGTTCCGTGGGGTTACTGGGGAACGAGGCAATGAAGGGGGCAACACTCGCCGTGGAACAGATCAATGCTGCTGGGGGACTGTTGGGAAGGCCCCTCAAGATGTATGCGGCGGATGATAAGTGCAACCCTGCGGAATCGGTTTCAGCAACACGGAAGATCATTACGCGGGATAGAGTTGTAGCCACCATCGGACACGTTTGCAGCTCAGCCACACTGGCCGCCATGCCGATCAATAAGCAGGAGAAGATTCCCCATGTCGTTGAAACCTCGACGAACCCCATGATAACCGCGAGGGCTGGGAAGGGTGGCAACAAATGGATCTTCCGTCCGAATCTCCCCGACGACATCAATGCGAGGGTTTTTGCCAAGATGATCGTGGAACTCGGTGGACCGAAGTCGTCCTATCTCATGGTCAATGATGACTGGGGCCGAGGGGTGGCATCCTCGTTCAAGAAAGTCATGCAGTCGCACGGGGGAAAAGTCCTGAGTGTAGACTATTACGACGAGGGCGAGACCAACTTCATGTCCGTACTCACCAAAGTGAAAGGGCTCAAACCAAGTAACATCTTCGTAGCCGCCCGGACGGGAAGTGGTGCCGTGATCATGAAGCAGTATGCTGAACTGGGCATGAAGATGCCCGTCTTCAACCAGGGTGACATGGTCAACGAGCAATTCGTAAAACTCGTGGGAAAAGAGATTGCCGAGGGCCTCATTGGGAGTGAATCCTGGTATCCCGGCATAGACAGGCCGATGAACAAGAAATTCGAACGGGATTACATTGCCCGGTGGGGATATGATCCCATTGAGCCCTCAGCGTACGGCTATGTGGGTGTTCAACTTATTGCTGAGGCAATCAGGATATCAGGAAAGGCCACATCCGCAGCGATCCAGAGAGGCTTGGAAAAAGTAGATATGGATACCATCTCCGGACATGTGAAGTTTGACGAGCACAATCAGGCCTGGACATGGGTTGTCATCGCGAAGATCACGGATGGTAAGGTCGTGGTTGTCAAGGAGGTAAAAGTTGACAGGCCCGCGGGTTACTGGGAAGAGTGGGAAAAGAAATTGAAAAAGAAGTAGCGAAGGGTAACGGCAGGCTCTAGTCAGCTCAGATTTTCTGGATTTTTGGGGCAGGATGTGTCTCTCCTCACGAGGAGGCGTGTCCTGCCCCGCAGATTTGTGCCTTAAGCCAAGAGGACTTCTCCTTATGGAAATGTTCTTTCAGCTCCTCGTGAATGGTATCGCTTTTGGTTCTATTTATGCGATGGTGGCAGTAGGTCTTACCATCGTCTTCGGTATCCTGGAGGTTGTAAACTTCGCCCAGGGCGAATTCTACATGCTGGCGGCGTATGTAACGTTTCTCGTATACCTTACTCAGCTTCCCTATCCCCTTGCAATAGTAATTGCGGTTGCCACGATGATAGTCATTGGGTTGATCGTGGAAAGGTTTGCCATCCGCCCCCTCATCGGAAGGGCATGGCAATTACCCATACTTTCAACCCTTGGAATATCTATCATTATGCAAAACGGAGCCATTGTAATATGGACCCCCAATCCTCGGACAATTATCATTGATATTGCGAATTTAAATATACACATATTCGGCGTTGTTATTGTCTTCCAGAAATTGATGATCGTATTCTTCGCCCTGGCTCTTTTCATCGGCCTGCACTATTTTATTCAAAAGACAAAGACAGGGAAAGCCATGCGAGCTGTCTCTCAGAATAAAGAGGCATGCCGTATTATTGGTATCGATGTCCCGAGGATTTCATCAATTACATTTGCATTGGGTGCGGGACTCTCCGGTTTTGGCGGTGCCCTTGTGGCTCCGGTTATGGCTATCCATCCGGTTATGGGGATCCTCTTGGTCTTGAAATGTTTTGCCGCAGTCATCATGGGTGGATTTGGCAATATCAAGGGCACCATCTGTTCGGCATTTATTCTGGCCATCGTCGAGAGTTTTGCCGTGGCCTACGTTTCTCTCCAGTACAAGGATGTGTTCGCTTTTTTGGTAATGATAATCATATTACTCTTTAGGCCTGCTGGAATATTCGGCAAGAAAGTAGGAATATAGGGGAAGATCAATATGCGCATTTCCAGGCTGCTGGTGATAATCGCCGTCGGGATTTTTCTCCTGGGGATTCCCTATTTTGTAACCTCGTCGTATGTAATGCATATCATCATCTTTTCGGGGATCTATATCATTTTCGCTTTGAGTTATGATATCGTCGTGGGATATCTGGGAATGTTATCTCTCGGGCACCCGGCCTTTTATGGGGTTGGTGGGTACACATCCGTTCTGTTGGTTATGAAACTGGATGTTCCGTACGTTATCGCTTTACCGATTGCCGGGATTTTGGCATTAATCGTCGCATTGATCGTAGGCTTTCCGGCCTTGAGACTTTCATATCACTCTTTTGCCATCGTTACCTTGGCCTTCACCCTTATTATGAGGGCGGTATGGATAAACTGGGTTAGCTTGACCAATGGGCCCATGGGGATTCCCGGGGTACCAAGGCCGACAATAGACATCCCTTTCTTGGGGGCAGTACATATAGAGACTTTAACGGATTATTACTATTTAATACTGATTTTAGTAATCATTACCTGTCTTTTCATCTATTTTATGATACATTCACGGGTCGGTCGTGCCTTGCTTTCCATCAGAGAGAACGAGGTTCTCGCAGAAACGCTGGGAGTGAACGCATTTAAATATAGAATGATTGCCTTCGCCATCGGTGCATTCTTCGCAGGACTCGCGGGGAGCTTTACGGCCCATTACATTACCTTTATGGGTCCCGAGTTTACCGATTTTTACTATATTACCATGCTTCTTATCATGGTAATCCTCGGGGGTTCCGGAACGATCCATGGAGTCATAATTGGAGCCATAGCTTTTACCTTCATTCCTGAATACCTCAGGATTACACCTGAATTCAGGGATGTAATATATGGCTTCGTCTTAGTAATGACCATCATATTTATGCCCGAAGGGATCGGGGGGAAAATCAACGAAATTATCTATAAAAGGAGGGTGAGAACGGGTTGAGATTACTGGAAACAATAGAGTTGACCAAGAACTTCTTCGGCCTCACTGCCCTCGATAAGGTCAACCTCCATGTTAACAAAGGGGAAATAGTCGGGCTCATTGGACCGAATGGTTCGGGCAAGACCACACTCTTCAACTGCGCGACCGGTGTGCTCCCCGTTACAGGAGGACGAGTTAAATTTATGGGGGAGGATATCACGGGCTTAAAGACCCATGAAATCGCCCTCAAAGGGTTGAGCCGGACTTTCCAGATTATAAGGATATTTCCTAAAATGACCGTGATGGAAAATATGCTCTTATCCATCCAACAGCACCAAGGAGAACGGATATTGTCGTCTATATTCAGAACACCGCGTATTAGACGTCTTGAGAAAGAAGCACGGGAACGGGCTCTGAAGCTCTTGGAGTTTGTGAACATTGATCATCTGAAGGATAGCTTGGCGGGAAATCTCTCCTTTGGACAACATAAACTCTTAGAGTTTATCATGGCATTGATGCCTGACCCTGAGATAGTTCTGCTTGATGAACCTGCAGCAGCGGTAAACCCAACAATGATCAAAAAGATGATGGATCATATCGTTCAATTGAATAAGGAAGGGTATACATTTTTTATTATCGAACACAACATGGATGTAGTTATGGAGTTATGTACTAGGGTTGTCGTTCTTAACTATGGGGAAAAAATTGCAGAGGGAAAGCCCGAAGAGATTAAAAATAATGATGATGTTATAGAGGCCTATTTCGGCACATAGGGTTTGTAACATTCGTCGAGTTTGATACGTTACATTCAAATATTTGTATAAGGTGAAAAATTATGGATGATGTAATATTGGAAATCAGGGACTATGTCACCGGTTATAATGAAATTGATATTATCAAGGGTGTATCCGTTCAGATAAAACGACGTGAGATTGCATGCGTCATAGGTCCCAATGGTGCAGGTAAATCTACCCTATTCAAGGGCATATTTGGACTTCTCAAGGCCCGTAATGGAAGCAATCATTTTGATGGCTCAGATATTACCAATCTTTCGCCCAGTGAAATATTGAGAAAAGGACTGTCGTACGTACCCCAAGGAAGATGTAATTTCCCTGCCATGAACGTCAGGGAAAACCTGGAGATGGGTGCCTTTACCCGCAATGATGATAAGGTTGTAAGCGACATCGCAGAGGTTATGAACAAATTTCCAGTCCTCCGAGAAAAGGAAAATGAAATGGCCGGCAATCTCAGCGGAGGGGAACAACAAATCCTGGAGATGGGGAGAGCGTTGTTGCTACATCCCAAATTGATTTTACTGGATGAGCCCTCTTTGGGTTTAGCACCGAAGGTAACTGAACTCGTATTTGAAAAGATTAATGACATTAACGTTGACGGGACTACCATCCTCATTGTTGAGCAAAATGCAAAGAGGGCATTATCGATATCCCATCATGCTATAGTCCTGGAACTGGGGAAAAAGCGCTTCGAGGGCACGGGCGAGGAGATAATGCAGAATGAGCAGGTAAAGCGCCTTTATCTTGGGGGCTAAAAAATAATTCCATTCCTGTTTTAGGATCATTAGCCTTCCCGAAAATACCGTTCCGCCGTCTCCAGAATTCCTGTCCAAGACTGTTCCTTTCCAAAGTGACCGTTATTTACCGTTTCATGGGCGTGAGGAGGGATCAGTTATACTGCAAATCCGAGAGATCTAACCCTGCGTTAGCTACTACTCTTTCCCTCAAGGAGGCAAGAAAATGAATTACCCTCCTCTGTATCGTATTCGACAGCGGTTTGATACGACATCCATAAAAAATTTACCCGGGTCAATTCACAGAGAATTCTCTCGCCTGAATGGAAGGAAGAATGTCCTGCCGGGCCAAAGGGTAGCTGTGGCCGTGGGATCCAGGGGCATCAACAACCTGAGAACCATTGTCGCCACGGTAGTGGAATGTATTCGAAACATGGAACTCGAGCCCTTTATCTTGCCAGCGATGGGCTCCCATGGCGGGGCCACTGCTGAAGGACAGGCTGCATTGCTCAACGAACTTGGCATCACCGAAGCCTCGGTGAATGCACCCATCATTTCCACCATGGAAGTGATTTCGGTGGGCCGATTAGATTCTGGGGCAGAAGTATTCATTTCCAAGGATGCATTTGAAGCCGATCATATTGTCATCATTAATCGGGTTAAACCACACACATTGTTACGTGGTGAAGTCGAATCAGGGTTATGCAAATTGCTCACGGTGGGCTGTGGCAAGCACAAAGGGGCCTTGAATATGCACAAGTTCGGTTTGGCCTCTTCTATCACTCCTGCGGCAAGAATTATTCTCGAGAAAGCCCCGGTCCTCTGTGGGTTGGGGATCGTGGAGAATGCCTTAGAACAGGTTCATACCGTAAAATTGGCCTTCCCTGAACAATTCATCGAGGTTGACAAGGAACTTCTGAGGTCTGCTCGAGGGCTGTTGCCCAGGATTCCGCTGGACGATCTTGATATCCTCCTCGTGGATGAAATGGGAAAAAATATAAGTGGAGCGGGAATTGATCCTAATGTTATTGGATTTTGGCGAAGGGAGGGCGGTCCCAGGAAGCCCGACTATCGAACGCTTATCGTACTCGATCTTACCCCTCAGTCGAAGGGTAACGCTGTGGGAATAGGCATGGCGGATCTGACTACCCGCAGGGTCATCGACAAGGTAGATCTCAAACCTACATATACTAATGCTATCACCGCGGGAGTCTGGCGTGGTGTACGATTGCCCATTGCCCTCGAGAACGACAGGGCAGTCCTTGAGACGGCTATGTCCCATGTTTTGGACCCGCGCCATGTTCGAATGGTTCGAATCGTCAATACCCTCCACCTGGAGAACTTTTGGGCTACAGAGGCTTTGCTGCCCGAACTCCGTGAGCAAGAAGGTCTCATCGTTGAAGAAACACCCTTACAGCTCCAATTTGATGACGAGGGGAGATTACGCCCGTTTCAGAATAGACCTTACCATGAATGAAATGTGGTCAGGCAACCGATGCCATAAGATGATGAAAATAAATTAACCTGTAAAATCGAATAGTTATGATCTATATATTAGTGTTTACGTTAACTTTGAAGGGCCAGGATAGTCTGTTACCACTGGGTCTTAGCGAATTCTCGTCTTTCCTTAGAGATCAATCATTGCCCGTGCGGTCACCACGCCATGATGAACACATCCCTCTCCAATCCCACGGGTCGAGCCGGTGACAATAGCAACTTTATCCCTTAACCTCATGGAGAAACTCCCTTTCCAAGGCTCCAGAGATTGCTATTCCCTGACCTTATTTCAGCACCGATAAACCACATTCAATGCCAATGGATCGAGCCGCTGAGCCTTTTCCGCCATTTTTGAGATTGAGGATCCGGACGCTTCGGAACTGGAGGGTTGATCGCCCCCTTTCCCATGAGAAAAAATCGACCACTTGTGCTTTTCGGCTGCAAGAGGTATTTCCACTTCGTTCCGAAGCATGGTAAGGACTTTTCCGCACTGGCGGTTATCCTGAACCGCCCTGCAATCCTGCAATAACAGCCTTCATGAAAGCGGGGAGATCGTCTGGTTTCCGGCTGGTGATCAAGTTCCCGTCGACGACGACTTCTTGATCAACGTAGTTTCCCCCAGCATGGATTAGGTCATCCTTGATGGAGAAAAAGCACGTTACGGTTTTCCCCTGAACGATTTCAGCCGAGGCCAGCATCCAGCCAGCATGACAGATGGCCGCCACCACTTTTCCCGCCTTAAAAAAATCCTGCACCAGCTTGACCATGGATGGATAGCGGCGCATATGATCCGGCGCATACCCGCCTGGTATGACGATGCCGTCGTAATCGGCTGCCGAAACGCGGTCGGCACTCGTGTCGACATTCGCTTGGAGTCCCGACTTACTCTTATAGGTTTCGGAGCTTCCCGAGCCCACCACCGTGACATCCGCGCCGGCTTCTTTAAGCCGGTAGTAAGGGTACCAGTATTCGTACTCGTTGTACATCTCTTCGACCAGAATGACTACCTTCTTACCCTTAAGTTCCATCATCGTTCCTCCTCTCTCTTCCCAATAACTTTCCCTCGATACCAGTTGATATCCAGATTAGCTATTCTTCTCTCATCAAAGACAGGCCATTCAATTTTTCATAATACAGCGCTAGCCCACCATGATCTGCATCGTCATGACCCTCAGCTACGAGCACCTGCATCATTTCCATAACCTGGGAAGTCAGCGGCATAGCTGTATGGATCTCCCTACTTGTTTCCAAGACATTGGTAAGATCTTTGACATGCAGTCTAATCCTGAATCCAGGGTCATATCTTCCTTCGAACATCCTTGGTGCCTTATCCTCCAAGCACTGGCTGCCAGCAAGACCTCCCCTAATCGCGTTGAAAATCGCTTCAGGATCTACCCCCGCCTTTTTCCCCATTGTCAAGGCTTCAGCTACAGCGGCTATATTAATGGCGACTATGATCTGATTTGCAAGCTTCGTAGTTTGCCCAGCACCAATACTACCTACTAACGTGACACTTCCTCCCATTACATCCAGAATCTCTTTGCACTCTTCGAATACTTCTTTTCTGCCGCCTACCATAATAGCAAGGGTACCAGCCTCTGCTTTTTCCTGCCCTCCACTTACCGGAGCATCCAGCATTTCCACTCCCTTTTTCGTGAGTTCTTTGGCCACCTTCCGTGAAACGAGGGGAGCGATGGAACTCATATCGATGAGAATTTGACCTTCCCTTAGGCCTTCGATTACCCCATTTTCTCCAAGTACGACTTTCTTTACATCGGGAGAGTTGGGAAGCATAGTAATAATAATATCACTCTTTTCCGCTATATTTTTTGGTGAAGTACCCCTCTCTGCTCCATGTTCTACGACTTCATTTAAGGCTTTCTCGACGATATCATACACTACGAGCTTATACCCAGCATCAATAAGGTTTTTGGCCATGGGTTTACCCATTATGCCCACTCCGACAAATCCAATTTTTTTCATCGTATTCGCTCCTTTCCAATTTTCATTGTAAATAACTTTTTCGTTTTCAGATCCTCGCCTCGCAGGAGACTCGCGAGGAATAGAGAAACAATTCATGTGACCCGCGATTAGGCTCTCTTCTTCTGTCTTCCACCAGCACGGGTCGTCACTGTGCAGCGGACCTTCTCTCTGCGCTCGGTTGCCCGCAGACAGCCATCCCAGGAATCGCACTGGGATGGCGAGGTATTTCCCCAGAGCCAACGATTGATAAGCTCCGGCTCACGAATAAACGGCCGGCACAGAGAGATCAGATCACCTTTGCCGCTAGCTACCACGTCTTCCATCATTTTCAGGTCGCGTATACCTCCCACTGCCATGATCGGTACATCGACGGCCTCTTTAATGCGCGATGCATACTGGATAAGGTAGCCCTCGTGCCATTCGTCCTTGGCGATGGGACCGAAGAGGGTGTAAAAAGCGCCGACGCAGGAAAGCTGTATCGGACAGATGCCGCCGGTGGCGAGGACCGCGGCTATCTCGGATACATCATCCACCGTCATGCTTTGTTCATCCGCCGCTCCCCATGAGCCTTGCAACAGATCTTGGTTCTTTAATGATACAATACTTCTCCAGGGATTTACAGATAAGCGGCAGGTAGATACCTCAATGTCGCCGTTCATTGTAGGGTGATGAGAGAATATCTGTCAAGAAAAAAACAGGAGATCTCTGAAAAGGTGGCTCTTCGCTGCTCAAAAGCTTTGAGTGAAAAATTTCTTGACAGATAACTTCTATTCGTATAGCTTGGGGTTGACCCTTATGGAAGAGGGAAACAGATTGGGCCGAAAGGAGGTGAAAAATCGGGAGCCCGATGAGCTTACGGAATAAGAAAAAGGAGGGATGAGAAATGAAAAGAAGGAATGTAGTAACTCTCTGTTTGGCTATAACAGTTGTGCTGGCACTCGGATTTACCTTCCCAGCACAGGGGAAGGAAGCGTACAAGTATATCAACTGGAACAAACCGAAACCCATGACGGAAAGGCTCCTGGCAGACGAGTATATACTTCCCAAAGGATGGCAAAAAGCCACAAAGGGGGTCAAGGAGCTCGTCTTCTTTAACAGCGGCGGGTTGAAGC
>JAUWDQ010000141.1 GCA_030608745.1 Pseudomonadota bacterium
GGGCACGGATATATGGAGTTGAATGATGATGTGGTAGAACTCAAGCCTGGTCTTGTCGTGGTTATTGAACCGGGCACGGCTCACAGGGGATATGGCGATTTCAAAACCCTGATTGTGGGGATTCCCGCTTGGGATCACTCAGACGAATTCTTCTGCGAGGGATAGAGGAAAGAGACCGGTTCACCTTCCAGCTTTGAGACAAAAATCTCCACGACTTGACAAAAGGATTTATATGGATTTATATGTGAGGCCTTGAAAGGCCATGAAAGACTACCTTCATGATGCGGGATAGGAATTCAAAACGATCCTTAAAAACAATGGGCGCATACTCATTCGCCTGACCCACGGAGAGAGGCATCCATACGTTCAGTATCCGTAGACAAAGCCTATGGAAATCCTGATCAAAGGGAATGGAGAAGGGTAAAGGCTCCATGAAGAAGACCATCTTAATCGTTGGAACCTTTGACACGAAAGAGGATGTAATCCTTTTTTGTCGCGATCGGATTAAGGAAAGGGGGCATGACGTGCTGCTCATGGACACGGGAATTCTCCGTGATCCAACGGTCACACCGGATGTCACTCGGTTCCAGGTTGCAAAAGCGGGGGGTGCGGACAACCTGGATGCCCTTGTCGCCAAGGGTGACAAGGGAAATTGTATGCAAGTCATGATTCATGGAGCTGCTGTCGAAGCAGCCCGTCTTTATAAGATCGGGGCGTTTCAGGGTATTCTGGGAGTAGGAGGCGCACAGGGAACAGCTATCTGTTCCTCAGCCATGCAGTCTCTGCCAACGGGTGTTCCTAAAATCATTGTTTCGACCGTTGCCTCGGGTCATGCCACCTTCGGTCCATTTGTGGGAACGAAGGATCTTACTTTGATGCACTCTGTGGCGGATATTCAGGGGCTCAATTTCTTAATGAAAAGGATTCTCACCAATGCCACCGGGGCCATCTGTGGCATGGTCGAGGTCTTTGAAGAGGAGATGTCTCAATCTCGAAAAAGGACAGTAGCTCTATCAATGCTCGGCACGACAACGAAAGGGGCCCTTCGGGCAATAGAAATCCTTGGGGACCATGGGTTTGAGGTGGTCGCCTTTCATCAAAATGGAACAGGCGGAATCGCAATGGAGGACTTGATCCGCGAAAAGGCCTTTCAAGGGGTTCTCGATATCAATCTTCATGAAATTGGGGATCGCTACTACGGAGGGCTTCACGGAGCAATTCGGGCTGATAGACTGGAGGCTGCGGGGACACTGGGAATTCCGCAGGTGGTTGCCCCGGGCAGTATCAATTATGTCGTCCTTGGCCCCCTTGAGGAACTTCCCGCCGAGATCCGGGCCCGAAAACTGATTGTTCACAACCCGACCTTGACGCTGGTTCGTCTGACGCCTGAAGAGCTTCGAGGAGTGGGCAAGGTAACCGCAAAAAAACTCAACCTCTCAACAGGTCCCACCCGGGTATTCATTCCCCTCAGGGGATTTTGCGATCCAGATCGGGAGGGATTCCCCCATTGGGATCCTGAGGGAAATCAGGCATTTATTGAGTCACTTGAAGAAGGTCTTCGTCCGGATATTCCGGTGGTCACGTTGGATGTCCATATCAACGATCAGGATTTTATTGATCCCGTTGTGAGGGAATTCATCACCTTGATGAATGAGACGGTATGTTAGTTGTCGGAGCTTAGTGCTTCGATTCGCAAATACAAGGACGTATTTTCTGGAGTAGGATCTGAGCAAATACTTACTCCATTCGGCTTGAGCCTTTCGGCAGTGAGCTCAAGGCCGAAAGCAGCACTAAGTCCTGAGGGCTTCGACTGAGACATGCCGACGAGCTCCCTTCGGGTCTGAGCCTCAGGGTCGAAGACAGTCGAGTCGCTCAGCCGAAGTCTGAATATGTTCGTAACCGACCTTATGAACCGAAGGACTTAGGAAAACGGGGGAATTGAAAATGAAGAGACTCCATGACCGAGTTGCGCTGGTGACGGGCTCAGCGGCCGGGGTGGGCCGGGCCATTGCCGAGGCCCTTCTCAAGGAAAGTGCCAGGGTGACATTGAACGATGTGAACGATAGCCTCTTGAAGAGTACCTTTGATGAGCTAAAGGGCCAGGGATTTCCCGTTCAAGCCATCAATGCTGATATCTCCAAGCGTGAAGAAGTCGTTGCAATGAAGGATCAGATTATCAAGCATTTCGGCCGCATCGATATCTTGGTTAATAATGCGGGTGGAGCGTTGAACACTCCTCGGGATTTGCAAGAGATAGAGGAGGCCCACTGGAATTTGGTAGTCGATGTGAACCTAAAGGGCACCTTTTTCTGCTGTCAAGTGGTCATCCCGGAGATGGCGAAACAGGGAGGTGGGGCCATTGTGAATATTTCGGCCCTGGCGGCGCACTGGCGGGCCTCCTTGGCGGGTGTTCAGTATACAGCGGCTAAGGCCGGGGTTGAAGGATTGACAAGACAGCTGGCTTACAACTGGGGAAGGGCCGGAATACGGGTCAACGCGGTGGCCCCCACGGTCACGGTCTCGGGGGAACGGGTTCAGTCCCTCTGGGAAGGGAAAAGTGAGGAGGAGAAGCAGAAGGTCCTCTCCGCCATTCCGCTCGGTAGGCTCGGAACCCTTGAAGAAATCGCCTCAGTCGTCGTCTTTCTGGCGTCCGACGAGTCGAGCTATATCACGGGTATTACCATCGATGTGAGCGGTGGCCGATACCTTCGCTGACTTGGGGTTGTTTGGGTTTGTCTGGTTTATTTAGTTTGTTTGGTTAAAAACCCTTATAGCGTCGAGATGGTTAGGATCGTTAATATCGTTAAGATAGTTTATAATTGGGGTTAACTGCGGCGAAATAGGAGTGCTGCAGTTCGAAGGATGGATTTGCGGTCGGGAACAATGGAATCCCCCAGGAAGATAGGAAAGTCTAATCGGTAGTGATTTGAACGATAAAACAATCTGAGGTATACTCGACAGGATTTAAAGCTGTTGTGGTGTTGTCTTTGTTGAGGCGGGCTTGTAGAGAAAAAAGGAGGAAACCATGGTGTCTTCAAAACGTGTATTGCTTCCGGAGGCCATTCAGCCCGAGGCCGTTGAAATCCTCAAGAAGGCGGGATGTGAACTTGTGCTTTCTCCCGATCCAAAGCCTGAAACCGTTATTCCCCTTATGGGAGGGATTCAGGGCATTGTTTTAAGAACTGGATTAAAAGTGACTCGAGACCTGCTCTCCCACGGGGATGAATTATGCATCATTTCTCGTACAGGAGCCGGATACGATAACGTAGACGTGGAGGCGGCCTCTGAAAAGGAAATCATCGTTACATCTACTGTGGGTGCAAACATCCCAAGCGTCGTAGAACATGCTCTTTCCCTGATGCTCGCGCTTTTTAAACAGCTTTTTCTCATGAACCGTGAGGTGCGCAAGGGTAATTTTGCAATCCGTCGCAAGAACCTGCCAAGAGACACCCATGGAAAGACCTTGGGGGTGATGGGATTAGGCGGGATCGGCCTTGATCTCGCCCGCATTTGCCATCAGGTGTTTGGAATGAAGATCCTTGCCACAACGGGCACGTCTGCTCGCTCCGCCAGGATAAGAAAGGAAAACAGGGATTGGGTGGAGTTTGTAGACACTAAAGGCCTGTTTTCAAGATCGGATGTGGTATCCATAAACATTCCATTAAGAGCCGATACCCGCCATGCGGTGGGGGAGCGGGAGATTTCCTGGATGAAACCGGATGCATTCTTGATCAATACTTCGCGCGGTCCGGTGATCGATGAATCGGCCTTGATCAAGGCTTTGCAGGAGGGGAAAATAACAGGGGCAGGCCTGGACGTTTTCAGTGAGGAGCCTCCTCGAGAGGACAACCCACTTCTGACCTTGGACAATGTCATTCTTACGCCCCATTCGGCCGCGCTTACAAAAGAATGCGTGGTCAAGATGAACACGGAGGCAGCCCGAAGCGTGGTCGATCTATTCAACGGAATAGAACCTCCAAATATAGCAAATCGCCAGGTTTTGGCCTCCGACAGGTGGAAGGATCTCAATCCACGGGAAAATGATTAATTCTATGGAAATACCGTTTCGCTTTCAACAAAATCTAAATGGAGGAGGGGATCATGGCAAGTAAAATATCCGGGATTTTTGCACCCATTAACACGCCTTTCCAGAATGAAGAGGTAGCCTTTGATCATTTTAGGGAGAATATACGGAAATACGGTAAGACTCCACTATCCGGCTTTCTCGTTCTCGGAAGCAATGGTGAGAATAGGAGTTTGACCGAAGACGAAAAAATAAAGCTGCTTGAAATTGCAATCCAAGAGAAGGCCGAGCGCCAGGTGGTCATGGCTGGAGCAGTTTGTGAGTCCACAAGGGAGACAATCGACTTTTCGAAAAAGGCGCAAGAGCTTGGGGCCGATCTCGTTTCTCTATTGACTCCATCCTATTTCAAGAAAAGCCTTACCGACGATGCGCTGATTGGCTATTACACGGATGTGGCGGATGCCCTTTCCATTCCCGTTTTCGCCTATAATGCACCGGGTTTCACGGGGTTGACCCTTTCCCCCAAAGTCATCGCGACCATCTCCAAACATCCTAACATTGGGGGTATGAAGGATACATCTCCGGACGGCATTGCCCGGTACCTTGAGGTTTGCGCGGATGACTTTGACGTTCTTTCAGGAACCATCAGCACCCTCTTTATTGGATTGGCGCTGGGTGCTTCAGGTGGTGTTGTCTCCCTTGCAAACGCCTTTCCCGATGCGTGCTGTGAGTTGTATGAAAAATACAGAAGTGGCGATCTGGACGGGGCCAGGGAAATGCATCATAAGCTCTTCGTGCTGAATCAATCGGTTTCCGGGAAATTCGGTGTTGCGGGCGTCAAGTTTGCTTCGGAATTGGGAGGCCTCTATGGGGGGAATCCACGGCTTCCCTTGCTTCCCTTAAAGGATGAGGATAAGAAGTCGATCAAAGACGCAGCTTCGAAGGCAGGGATGTTATGAGGTGGCCCCTTCGGGGTTCGAAAACGGGAAGCACATATCCCTTCCAGCCGAGTTTGGTACTGCCGTTATGTGGTGCTGCGGTTGGGCGGTGCTAGAGTTGAGTACAAGTGTTGTCGTTTGACTGATGGAATTGCGGTTAGGGACAACGGTTTTCTCCACAAAGGCCCACAAAACTGCAGAACGCTTCATAATCGGCCGGACGTGCCTCGTAAGCCCCGCCTTGTAGGCGGGGTCAAGGGGGGAAATATGAAATGATATCACATTACCGGGAAGCCCCGCCCTGTGGGCGGGGAGCTTCACATTCACAAGGATTGCTTGAAGGGTTGGGAGTGATAGATTGGTTTGGAGGTATGGGTTCACGGAAGCAGAAAAAGGGGGGTAACGTGAATGGAAAAAAAATGTGTTGTAGCACTTAAGGATGCGGTGACAGGGGTGTTGCACGGTGGCGCGGGGACATTTCGGGTTCTCATCGACGGGGAAAGTAGCGGTGCCAAAAACTTCTCTCTGTTAGTGAACACGATGAGAGCCGGGGCACAGGGCGCGGAGCACAAACATCCAGAAGAGCATTGTTTTTATATTCTCTCCGGTCGAGGCACGATGTATATCGATGGCAAGCCCTTTGAGGTTGGGCCCGAAATGGCGGTATTTGCGCCGCCCAACGTACCGCACAAGTTCGACGTCAGACCGGAAGAAGATCTCACCTATGTGGTAATCTACGCGCCGCCAGGACCGGAACAACTCCTCAAGCAGAAGGGCGAGCGGGCTTTCGACAATCAGTAATTCCACGGAATTTTCGCGCCCATAGTCTGGGGGGATGGAATAAGATTCCTCCGGGTATCGTTGTGCGAAAAATCCAGCGGGTTAGACAATGAAGGATAAACGATTGGAAGGAAAGCATGCAGTTATCACCGGTGGGGCCGTTGGAATCGGCAGGGCAACGGCCCTCTCCTTCGGCGAAGAAGGGGCACATGTCGTCATCGCTGATCTCGATCGGGAGCACGCGAAAGAAACAGCTGCGGAGGTTTCGGCGAAAGGGGTAAAGGCAAGGGCTTTCGTAACCGATGTTACGGCGCGGCTGGATGTGGAGAAGATGTTTTCCGAAGCCGCAGAATTCATGGGGGGGATTGATATCCTCGTTACGTGTGCAGGTGGATATACCAAGTATGGGAGATTTGAAGATATCGAAGAGGACGAGTGGGACCGTATGATCGAGCTTAATTTGAAGAGCGTCTACCTCTGCTGCAAAGCAGTGATTCCCTTTATGAAAGAAAGGGGGTGGGGGCGGATCATAAATCTCGGCTCGCGCGCTGGTAGAAGTGCGAGTGCCGGGACCTCACCGGCGCACTATGGTTCGGCCAAGGGAGCTGTTTCCATTTTGACGCAGTATATTGCCAAGGAGGTGGGCCCCTACGGGATTACCGCCAACACTATTGCTCCAAGCACAACCTTGACGGAGAGGGTGAGAAAGTTGCTGACGCCTGAAAAGGAGGAGATGTTTATAGCGGATTGTCCTCTGGGCCGTCTCGCTGAACCGGATGAAATCACAGGGGTCATTACTTTCTTGGCCAGTGATGAAAGCCGTTATATAACGGGTGCTACCATTGATGTCAACGGGGGGCGGCTGATGCTGTGATCGGATGGAGAGCGGTGGTCTTTGAATGGGACTACTGGCTGTTTCGGACCCCTATAAGAGCGGAAAGGTGGTCGTGGGGGAGTAGCCCACCTGGCAGGAGCGAAGAGTAAGCCTATTTACTGAAAAAAAAAGGGTTACAAGGTTGATGTCATTGTAAAAAGTCGAAAGAAGGCGGGAAAGAAAAAAGATCCAGATGCAAGGCGCGCAAATCCTGAGGAATGAGGCGTATATAGAAGTACGGT
>JAUWDQ010000054.1 GCA_030608745.1 Pseudomonadota bacterium
GATCTTAAGGTTAATGCCTGGCATGGCCGTGTGAGAATATTTGCCAAACCGGAGGACGACCCCCCGGTTGCCGGGTGGAATTCTATACACCGCCGTGTAAACTAAAATGATCGCAAGAATAATCACGATCACAATGGCCCAAAGATACTTGCCTCCCTTTATGGGGCCAATTGAATCTTTCGCCTTCTTGATTATGTCTCCAAGATCCGAGGGGCCACCTCTATTTCGGTTGTCCCACTGCATTTGATCCTCCTTTGTTTAGAACATGGGAAAAATTGAGTTTGTGGTTGATCCAAAGTTAATCACCTATACCATGTGCACAAGATAAAATCAAGTCCTTTCTCAGGAAGCACGGAATTCTTGAGAAACTCAGTAAGATCCTGAAAAATCGGCATACCATGAGAAGGTCAGGGAGAACGATTCAATAGTTCATGATCTCCCTGTCTGCCAGGAATATCTTGGCGATGAGGGCTACCCGGACCCACATCCCGTTTCTGACCTGTCGCCAATACATGGCCCTGCGGTCCTGGTCCACTTCGGGCCTGATCTCCGCGCGTCGCGGAAGAGGGTGCATGATGATAGCGTTGGGTTTGAGGAGTTTGAGATGATCCCCGGTAAAATGAAACTTGCTATAGTCGATTTTTTTCGATTCGTCCCCCTGATCATACTCATCTTGGATTCGAGTCATGTAGAGCGCATCGACCAAGGGGATTATCTCATCCAAATTCTCGCTTTCCTCAAAATCCACATCGTTTTCCCTCAGGTAATCCTTTAGATCCTCGCCCATCTGGAGGCCCCGGGGTGCGACGAAGTAGATCTTTACCCCATCGTAGTTCTTCAAAAGATAGGTGAGGGAGCGGACTGTCCTGCCGCGGAGGAGATCTCCAATCATGGCTATGGCTTTTCCATCAATACCACCGTAGTTTTCGAAGGAACGGTGCAGCGTATAGATATCAAGCAAGGCCTGGGTGGGGTGTTGATCCTTTCCGGAGCCCGCATTGATCACCGAGACGGGTCGGCCAGTCTGGTTGAGGAGCCAGGCCATCTTCTCGGCGAACCTCTCTTGAACATGGCGCATAATCGTGAGATCGACATAGCTGGAGAAAGTCCTCACGGTATCCTCTTGGGTTTCACCCTTCATCTCGGATGAGGTTGTTGGGTCGCGGACCTCCGAACACCTCATCCCCAATATCTGGCAGGCTGACATGAAGGAGAGAAATGTCCTTGTGGAGGGTTGAACGAAGTAGAGCATGGCCCGCTTTGTCTGAAGCAGGGATTGGAGAAAGAGCATCCCCTGGTTTCCCTTGGCGATTCCCCTGATTTTGGTGGTCAAATCGCAGATGTAATCGAGGAAAGGCCGATCGAACTGCTGAGCCATGACTACATGGAATATGTTCCCATCCCTCATGAAGTATTCTCTTTTCTCGCCTCCCCTGAGTTCCTTAAACGCCTCCCAATCAATTGCCCGTATCATGGCACATCCCCCCGATGTAAGTTTGCCCGACATGAGACTATCAGAAAATTCCCCTTTTCTCAAGGGAATATATTGAGGAGTTTCCGGGGTTTTTGGAGAACACCGTTGTTCCTGAGCGTAAATTGGTGGAGAAGTCGTTAACTCGGAACTGTCAATCTCAAATGCCAAAATCCAAATGCCAAATGAAATCCCAATGTCTAAATGTCAAAACTTTGAAATTCGTTGAATACTTGATAGTTCTGAAAAATGGAAAACGAAGCTGTGAGCAGCGTGGAGCGACCTTTTCAGAGATTTCTATTTGTTATTTGACATTGGACAGATACTTGAACTTTGAAATTGGTCATTTGGCATTTATTTCTAATTGGGGCTTTGACATTTGGCATTATAATCGATGTTCTTTCTGCATCGGATACCCATCATTCCAGTATTCCAGTATTCCAATGTTCCAACTGGGATAAAGCCCCTGAGTTCCTATGTGATCAATAGGTTACAAAAATATCGCCAATAAAAGCCAGGAAATTCCAGAATATATTCAGAGATTTTTTCTGAACTGAGGGGAAAACCGCTTTCCCTAACACCAATTCTCGGGTTCCATCAAGGGGGCCATAGGCGCTGAACTGACTTAAGAAAAAGAAAGTTTAAGCGATTCTTGGGCCAACTGCCAGGGAGATTTCTCGGTATAGGCTCTGATCGCTACGTAACACTCTCCGCACTTGTTCTGCGCAGTAAATTTCCGCAATACCTCGGCTTGGGTTAGATATTTCTTTTCCGGAAACATCGAACAGGGATTAAGATAGCCATCCGGCCGCACCACCAGAAATCTTCTCCCAGCCTGGCAATGCGGAATAATTCCATCACGGAAAAAGCGATAAGTATCGTCCAAGGTTCTTTCTGAATTAAGAATTATTTTGTCTTTCATTTTCAGCCGGATTAACTCCTTTATTCCTTTTCTGAGAGCTTGCAGATCTTTTTCTGCGGAGATAAAGTATTTCCGGTCACCCGTGCGCAAAATAGAATAGGCACTATAAGATATTTTTATACCCCATTGCTGGGCTTTTTCCGCTAAAGCAAGCAGCTCTGGAAGATTAACCTGGGTAATCGCTGAGTTTAAAGCAATATCATCATGGTTATATTTTCTGGCTAACCGCGGAAGCAGTCTTTCCAGCCGTTGATATAAACCGGGAATCCTCCGGAATTTATTATGTCGCTGATCGGGAAAATCCAGGGAGACGGAAACGCGGTCTAAACCCACCTCCTTTAATTCCACATATTTCTTTTCCGTTAAAAGAGACCCATTAGTAACCAGGATAATAAAGGGCAATCCATCTCCTTGTTTCATTACCTTCACTATTTCTACAATATCTTTACGCAGCAGGGGTTCTCCGCCAGAGAGCTGAACCACTGGCGGATTTAGCTGCCGGAGAATTTCGCCATATTGCTGAGGAGACAACAAATTCTTCTCTTTTTTTATCCCACCTTTGTCACAATGCCGGCAGTTTCCTGTGCAAGAATGGGTTACTTCAAAAGAAACGCAGATAGGTTTTTGAGTAAGCAGGTCATATAGACCCTGGAAAAAAATCTTACTTTTTAGGCGGAAAGGTACATTTTTCATCTAGGTCTCTTTTTTTGATTTGGGTGAGCCGCGGAACTATTTTACAGGTCATAATTTCCCAGAGGATAAAGATGAGAAAGATAAGGAGAATAACCCAGTTGGAGATTTGCAGTCCCTTCCCGGCTAAAGCAACTAAGTAATAGCGAGGTGTTCTCCCGACAAAGAGAGCGAGCAGATACTTCTGGAGCGGATAAGCTGTCGCGATCGCCATAAACTTAACTGGATGGAAGGGAACTGGAGTAAAACCCGTAATGACCAGGCAAGCAAAAGGCACTTTGCAAAAATAATTCGCTACTAATAAATAGTATTTGTTTTTTCTGATCGCCGCCATTTTTCTATATCTAAATAGATAAGTAACCGCCTGGTAGTCTAAAAAACCAGCTAAGCTCGTGCCCATTCCTCCTAATAAAGCCAGCCAGAGGGGCAGATATAACTTACTGTAATAAAGTAAAGCCGGTTCATAAGGAACAAATGTAAAACTATTCGCGGGAATAGTAAAGAAAAAGAATATAATTAATTGCCGCAGGTCCGGAGAAAATTTAAAAACAAAAATGGACATTCCCAAGCAACCTAATACCACCAACCCAAATATTTTCCACTCGCGGGAGATTGAAAATTTCATCGTTATATTCTAAGTTTTTCCCATCTTAAATGTGCCGTTGCAGTTGGGCTTACTTCTCCCCTCCTTCTATAGGAAAACAAAAGAAAAAATCGGATCACCTTTTCGGCAACCCGGCTGTCTCTGAACTTTGTCGATTATCTGGCTACGGCAGTTCTGCCAACAATCCCGCTAAAACATTCTCCGAATTGGATAACAGCCACTCGCGGGTTCCACACCTGGAATTCAAAGACCCGTGGCTTTCTGCCGCATCCTCGCAGATGGTTTAGCCTTGTCGGAGAACAAAATTTATCTTGCCAGATTCAGAAAATCTTGTCAATCAAAATCTAAAATATTGTTACGGAAGAATCATTTATGGACTATTTGTAAAGATCATTGTACGCACATAGGGGATCTGGTAAAGGGGGATTTGGAGAAGGTCGGCGTCAAGGGGAATTTCTGAAGGTTTTCATGGCCTCTTGGAACAAGAGGTCCCCTTGATGAGTGTACTTTGGGGAGAAATGGAAGGGAACCATATGTTTGACCTCGGCCAGGTGTGCAAGGTGGCCCGCCTGTTGGGCCGTGAGGTGAAATTTTTCCGCCGCCAGCCTGGCATCCCTCTGTAGGAAGCCGGTTTCAATGAATAGCATATCGGATCCTTTGGCCAGCTCGACGATTTTCCGTGCATTGTCCTCATGGTAGATGACATCGGCGACATAGGTAATCTTCTGACCGGGAACGATCCTTACGATATTCGCTTTCAATTCTCCCAAGGGAATATCCCTCTCTATTATTTCGCCCTTCTCCTTCCACCATACCCGGAACGATGTCTCATCCGGTTCTTTCCGTATCACGGCCTCTTTCAACTGCTTCAACCAGGGACCAACGGGAAGCCCCATTTTCTCCAATTGGGTTTTCAAGATATTGACGTGCTGTTTCTCTTCCAGGGAGAAGGCCAGGCATGGAATTTTATGATCCAGGATCATCGTTCTCACCCGAAATGCGGCTTCATCTAATAAGATCGAGTCGGAGGAGCTAGCACAGGTAAACTCCTCCTGCCTAAATCCGGATTGAACGCGAAAGGAGGCCGTTTTCCGCACCGTAGGATGGACTTCGGTGACTTTCAGCGTGAGATTGTTCGAGTAATTTTCCACCAGGTTCCATGTATAGGAGGCCAGCTTATTCCCTATATGGTCAATGAAAGAGGGGGGGCCGAAGAGGGAGAGCTCTTTGTCTCGCCCAAGGCAGATTCGCAGGAGATGGTCAAAGCCGATAAAGTGGTCCATGTGGGTATGGGAGACGAAGGTGTGGCTAATTTTCAGCACTTTTCGAGGGGAAAGGGGATGAAGATCGCCCATGTCGAAAAGGAGGGCCCTTCTATCAAACATGAATTCGATGTAAATCCCCGGGTCGCCGAAGGGATCATGGATGGGCTGTGTATGAAACAGGGGTTTCATAGGCGATGGTGAGAGAAGACTTTCAAAAATTATAGTTTCTTTTGACTCAAATTGCTATATAATATATAGTTTGGTTTCCGTAATCTTTCTGAAACTCTTCTTTCTTGGGCGCAGATGCAGCATCCTAGCCTCATGATCTGCTTTGAAGTTGCCCTCATTTCCCATGGCTGAGGAGAGAGGAATGAGAATGGGATCCCTAAGGGTAATCGGTTTACTTCTCGTTATGGGAATATCATTTTCTCATTGCGCCCAGTACCCTCGCCTTCGGCACGGCGAGACCTATACGTATCATTATACGAGAAGAGGGGTTGAAATCGGGACGGAGGTCTTTTCCATTGAAGCGCAGGGGGGGCACTTCATCTTGAAAGCCGATACTAATATCGGAGAGGCCAACAGCCATCAGCGAGGAAATAGTGAACTGGTCTTTCAAAAAAACGGAAATCCCTTGGCTTATTTTAGACATCTGGATGTTAAGCTGCCCGAAATACCTGCTCAAAATGGCCTTTGGGAATTGAGATATGCCTTCCATGGGAAAGAGGTGACGGGTGGGGTTACGAAAGATGGTTCGCCCCAGTGGGAGGGATCCATAAGGGTGGAGAAAGAGCGGGTTTACTGCATCGATAACAATGCCCTCTCCCTCTTGGCCGTCCTCGTAAAGGCCATCTACCCCAAGCTGAGAAAGAAGGCAATATATTCGGTGAGGGCCTTTCATTTTTCGGAGGCCAAGGTGAGGGAGGTAACCTTCAGGAAAGTAAGGGATGGCGTGTATCATTGTAGGATTGGAAGGCTTGATGTAGGGGATCTCTCCATAAGAGATGGGATGCTGGTCAAGTATGAAGATCGAAAGAGTGGACTGGTAGTTCGCCTCGAACAATAGGTAACCGCTTATTCGGCTTTGACGGTCCAATCGATTTGGCCTTTTTTTCTTCTCCGGATTACCTTGATTTGAGGGAATTGAAGTGATAAGTTTTATATGAAAGCTGAGGCGACCTAACAACGAGGAAGAGGGATGACGCAGGATCATTATCGAGAGAAAATCAGGGGAATACACGATTTTATCAAAGATAATCTGTACTTCAACCGTCCCGATCTGGAAATCAAGGGGGAAAAATTTAATTCGGCCCTCATCTTCAGCTTGCTGACGGGTCTCAATAGGGGAAAGGAGCTCATTATCGGGGAACCGGGCTTGGGGAAGACCACATCGGCGGAATACGTAGGCTCATTGCTCTATCGAATCCCCATAGCCGTCATTTGGGGAGCGGAAGTTTCGGGGCATCCCGAGCAGACGGAGGAGAAGATTATCGGCAGGCCGGACTTGGGAAAACTAAACAGGGGGACAGAGGAGGTCGTTTGGTCACACTTCGCCCAGATTCCCGTTAAGATCGTCGACGAAATCAACCGGCTGCCAGAGACGAAGCAGAGTATGATTCTCGATGGGGTGGACAGGGGAAACTGGGGATACCTAAACGAGATGATCATCAATGAGGAATACTGCCTCTTCGCAACGGCCAATTACCAGGACAGGGGTACGAATACCATTATCGCGCCCATGATCGATCGTTTCGACGTCGTGGTCGAGTCCCGACACCCGGGTCCAAATATCGCTTATCTCGTTGGAAAATTCAATGAGAAAGACCGTATCCTTCGAAATTCCAAGGCGGAAAAGTCCCTCCAGAAACTCTTCAAGAGTAAACTATCCTATCAAACTAAGTTGCGCCAGATGGAGGAAGTATGCGATGGCTATGGGGAATTCCTGAAGAAGAAACTGGGGATTGAAACGGTGGGACTCCGAGACAGGAAGGCCATCCATGGTGAAGTAAGCAGGCTGGAATTGGATTTAGACGCCAATGCATTTACCCGAATGTTACTCGCCGAGCTCTCTTTCTGTTACAAATATGGGCAAAAGAGATCCACTGAGAATTGTGAAGAGGGTTGTCATTTTACGGGGTATCTATGCCATGACATAACGAATTGCGCATCCAATCGACTTCCCACCTCCATTAAAACGTATTCCCAGGCATTGGCGTGGCTGATAGGGGATGCCGAGGTTGGTGTTGAGCATATCAAGGCGATTATGCCATATACCCTGGCTCATCGAATGCAGTGGAAGGACGAATACCTTTCCAATAAGGAGAAGGACAAAAGGGATAATCCCTTTCAAATATACCTGGCAAAGGACGCGGTGAGGGGCGTATTCAATCGGTATGGTGAGCAAAGCGAACACCTGAAAAATGCCCTGGCAGTTGGATATCGGGTCTTCAAAGGGGAAGACCTCGAACCAGTGGATGGGGATCACCCCGTCTATTTCGAGATCAAAAAGGACTTGGGAATGGAGGGTTAAATGCAGAACCCCTTTGACGACTTTAGGAATCATCGGACGAGGGAAAGGGAAATACCCTTGGACTCCATTATCCAATCGAGGGACAGGGTGATGTCTCAGATCACAAAAGGCTATGAGAAGCTTTTGGAGGAGGAGGTGAAGGAGCTGGTCTGGTTGGTCCAGTATAATACCGTGATCAAAGCCTATACCCTTGCGGAAAAGGTGGTCAAGAAGTTCGAATATAAGGCTGAGGACATCGAGGAATTCTGCTATGAGTTGGATAGCACGGATAAGATTCCCTATCTCATTACCGGACCCGCCGGAATCTATATCTCTGCATTGTGCAACTATGCCCAAGAAGAGGAAATGATCCTTAAATTGAATGACTTAAAGACCCAGATCAATCTCCTCGGTTATCGGCTTCCCGTGGGCAAGAAGGTAGCAGTTGAGGGGAATTTGGGTGATTTTACCGGGATCGGAATGGAGGGGGGAGAATTGGTGGTTGAGGGAAATGCCAAGAATTATACGGGAGCCGGGATGAAGAGCGGAAGAGTCAGGATTAGCAAGAACATAGGCCTCCATACGGGGGAATGGATGATGGGGGGAGAGATCTTCGTTGGGGGGAGAGTGAGGGGTCTGGGCAAGATCGTTGATGGGAAGATATATGAGGATGATAAGGTGATCTACCCTCGAAATTATCGTCAGTCCAACACCTACTATTGAGGGATTAGGTTGAGAATGGTCCCCGAAGAGATCATCAAGAAGATTTGGCCGAAGGTCAGAACAAAACACCTCTTTCCTGAACTACCCATACCCAAGGTTTCAGAGGGCAGGGAGAATGTTGCCCTGGAGATGAAGAATAAACAGATAACCATTAATGCCGCTTTTTACGATAAGATCGCCCATAAGATGGGAGTTGAAGAGGTGGTTGAGGCCCTTTTGGACCATGGAATAAGCCATTATACCTATTGCCCGTGGGATTTTCACACTCATCTCAGGCTGTTCAGGGAGGCGAAGCGGGTCGTGAAGGATAAGGAACAGGCCAAAAGGGCAGCGGGATTATTTATGGATGTGGTGGCGGACACACATTGTGTCAAGGAGAAAAAGACGCCGCTCCCCGAGCTGTACAAACATATTGATAGAGGCAAGGTGGATGCGGTTATTTCCTCCCTCTATCAGAAAATATGGGGGTTAGATCTCTGCGCTAAGGAAGACGAGGAGGTTGTGCGGAGGCTATCCAGGATTCCCTATTTGGATAAGAAACAGTGGGATAAAAGTATTCAGAAATTCGCCCGAGTCATTAAAGCCCTCCTGGAGGTCGAGGAAGAGGAGGATCGCCAGGAGGGAAATCAGACGAATCCCATGGGGGAACATGGTCTTGGCGGATATACCTTGGAAGAAATCGATCAGGGCCTCCGAAATTTCGCCAATCAGAACGTGGGTCTAAAGGAATTCAAGGAAACCTTCGAAGATTTCAAGGATGAGCTGAAGGATGTCGGGTACGGAATGGAGGGGGGAATGGGCAGGGGTGAAGGAACCCCGTTGGATGCCGATTTGATTTACTATATGAAGTTGGCCGAAAGCTATTCCATCCCCATCAAAAAAGTACCCATGGAGAAGAGGGGATTTCTCAACCCCCATTCCCATTGTCCTTGGGAGATCGGGAGACCTTTTCAGGATGTGGATGTGTGGACCAGTTTTGGCAAGATTATGCCCGGTATCACCCAGACGTGGAACAAGATCGAGGGGAGTACCTTCGGTGAAAGGGAATCGGTGCCGGATTGCATCATCATCATCGATTCCTCGGGGAGCATGACGAATCCAAGGAAGAACTTATCCTATGCGGTCCTCGGAGCTGCATGTGCTTCGGATGCTTACCTGAGGAATGATGCCAAAGTGGCCGTGTATAATTTCAGCGATGCCCCCATGGGGGGAAAGGCAATTCTCAATTTCACCGCTGAGAGAGTCAAGATCTACGGGGTTCTCTGCAAGTACTTCGGGGGTGGAACCGCCCTCAATCTCAACGAACTTGATCCCCTGTTGGATGCTGCCAAGGAGCCGGACATCTTCATCATAACGGATATGAAGATCACCAATTTGGGAAAGGTGATCGGTTATTTCCAGAATATCAACAATCGAATAACCGCCGTCTATATCGGGGAGAATACGTACGCATTGAGATTCAGGGAGGCAATGGAGAAGAAGAAGAATATGAGCTTCTATAACGTAACCAAGAAGGAGGACATCCCTAAAATCGTACTGGGAAAGATTGAGGAGTATTTTCGAGGAAACCTCTGATGGGGAATCCATTTATCTTCCGTCCCCATGAAAGCCGGTAGGTATAATCACCGCCGGCTTTTTTTATCGAAGGGGGCGGGTCATATCGAACTTGAAGAATTCCGTTGAACGGGAGGCCTTCGCCTCCGAATAGCGAGTAGGGGCGGTTCCTTCCTTAAAACATTCGAAAAAGGGGTTTGGGGAAGAAGGAGAAGCCAGCAGTCCTGTTTTAGGGTCAATTTTGGCGAAAATAATTTGTTCGGGAACTGGAAAGTGCTTGATGGGTTTTCCCTTCAACACGGTTTTCATATAATCCAGCCAGATGGGACAGGCAGCCCTTGAACCCGTCTCATCTTTCCCCAAGGGTTTTTCCTGGTCAAATCCCACCCAGACCCCCGTGATAAGGTCGGGGGTGAATCCCATAAACCAGGCATCGGAGTAGTCGTCGGTTGTCCCCGTTTTTCCCGCACAAGGCCTCCCGAGGGCCTTTGCCCTCCATCCCGTCCCATTCCGTATGACGCCCTCCAACAGGTTCGTTATGATGTATGCGGTCTCTGGGCTGATGATCTGTTCAGCTACCCCATCGTCTTCTCCCGCTTCCTGGTCATTCCGGTGACGGAGAGAAACTCCTCCTGCAGGAGGGACATTTTCCTCCAAGAGGTTTCCATCCTTGTCGGTGATCTTCTTGATGAAAATCGGCTCAAGCCTGCGTCCTTGATTTCCGAAGACGGCATAGGCCTTTGTTAATTCGAGAAGGGAGACAGAGGAGGATCCCAGGGCCATGGAGAGGTCCTCATTGAAAGGGGATTCGATGCCTAACCTCCGAGCATACTGGATAACAGAGGAAAGCCCGATATCCTGGACGATCTTTACCGTAATCACGTTCCTGGATTTGGTAAGGGCCTTACGAAGGGTTGTTGGCCCATAGAATTTCTCCTCGTAGTTTCTTGGTTTCCAGGACTGGTAATCCTGTGTGCCATCATAAATGATGGGAGAATCGACGATCACCGTTGCGGGAGTATATCCTTTATCGATGGCCGAAGCATAGATGATGGGTTTAAAGGCGGAGCCAGCCTGTCGTTTTGCCTGAACAGCCCTGTTGAACTGACTCTCCTGAAAATCCCTTCCTCCCACCATGGCCTTTACGTATCCCGTCTTCAGGTCGATACTCAGTAAGGCCGCGTGGACCAATGGATTTTGCTCTAAGGAGAGAACCATCGTCTTGCCCGAAAACCCCTTAACCTTCACCTTGATGACATCCCCTACCTGGAGCACCTCTGCAGGGTTACGGACCCTCGCCCTGTAATGGGGAACCTCGGGATCGGGTTTTCGGGCCCACTTCATCTCCTTTAGTTCAATTCGGCCCATCCTATCACCCATCTTAACCAGCACAGCCTTCTCCCCTTGCCTGATCTCCACGACAACTCCCAGGACTTCCTCCCCTTCGGTTAGGGGAGATTTACCCAGTGCTTCCTGGACTTCTTTGCAAAAGGATTCGATCTCTCCCGGTTCGATATGCCTGAGCGGCCCTCGGTAGCCCTGCCGTTTATCCAGTTCCTTAAGCCCCCTGCCAATGGCCTTCTGGGCTGCCTTTTGCATGGTCACATCGAGGGTGGTGAAGATCTGGAGGCCCTCCTTGTATAGCGCATCCCTTCCGTACTTTTCCTCCACATAGCGGCGAACGTGTTCGGTGAAGTAAGGGGCTACCTCCAGGAATTTGCTCCTCCTGGGGTGAATCTCCAAGATGGTTTCCAGGGCTTCCATGGCCTCCGTACGACTGATATAACCATTTTGGACCATCTGGTCTAAGACGTAGGCCTGACGCATCTTGGCCCTTCTGGGATGATTATAGGGGGAGTTCCTCGTGGGTGCTTGCGGGAGGCCGCCGAGCATTGCGGCCTCTGCAAGATTCAAATCCTCAACGTGTTTTCCGAAGTAATTCTGGGAGGCCGCCTCGATTCCATAGGCCCCGTGTCCAAGGTAGATCTGGTTTAGATAGAGGTAAAGGATTTCCTTTTTCGTGAGAGACTTTTCCATGCGATTGGCCAAAATGGCCTCTCGAATCTTTCTCGACCACTTTCTCTCGGAGGAGAGAAGGAGCGACCTGGCAACCTGCTGGGTAATGGTACTCCCTCCCTGGACGATTTCCCCGGCCTGGATATTCTTCCAGAAAGCCCTGAGGATGGCGGAGTAGTCGAGGCCCTCATGTTGAAAAAAACGGGCATCCTCCGCCGAGACAAAGGTCTGGAGGACGAATCGCGGGATCTTCTCAATGGGAATCACGATGCGTTTTTCTAGAAAAAATTCCCCGATGAGCTCCCCTGCATCGGAATAGCCGGTGCTGATTATGGAGGGGTTGTAATCCTTGAGCGAGCCGACCCGAGGGAGATCATGGGTGAAATAGAGATAGATCCCCGAGGCAGCAAGGCCCAGCATGATGAAAAAGATCGTCAGGAAAATGAGGAGCCCTTTGATATGGCGTCTCTTTCGCCGTCGCATATAAATAATGTAAGGGAAAAGAGGGTTCCCGTCAATAGAAAACACGGCTTGAGTTTGGAGACTTTCCCGAGGATCTTCCTGTCCCTTCCCCTATGCCTCGGGGCTATTAGCGTTCAGCAGGCCAAGGTTGAGAGGTGGGAGGAGAGAGGCTAAGGCTAAGGTTAAGGCTGAGGCTAAGAGGGATTGAAGAATTGAGCATGGAGAATGAAGGGGGGAGAGGATAGAGGTTAGAGGTCAGAGGGAAGAATGGAGAAGGGAGAATGGGGAGGAGACAAGGTGAATGGAGTCCACGAGAAAAGGACCGAATTGGGAAGACCGCAACGATGGCATGAATAATGCGAAACACGGACGAATGTCTTCGAGTGC